>CAKQEE010000006.1 GCA_934230055.1 uncultured Clostridia bacterium | reverse complement strand
TATTAAGGAGGAAAAAGAAGATTATTCGGAAGATACTCTCCCCGCGGCGAAAGACGAAAGAAAGAGCGATAAGCCCGAAAAGGAAAAGGCTTCCGCAAAGAAAAAGAGCGGCAAAAGCAAAAAAACGGATAGGAACGATATTGCGGAGCTTGCGCTTTTGCTTAACGAGGACGAAGGCAAAGTGCGCGACGACTGCCTTTTTTCGGGTATAAAAAAGTTTACCGAAAAGCTCGGCAAGGTGATAGTAAGATACGACCTTTCGGACGAAGAGCTTTTAAGGCTTGCCATAAATTCGCAAACCTTGGGGCTTAAAGAAACTGCGGTTTCGCCCGCATATATACCCTCGGTGGCGAAAGCCGTTAAGCGTTCAAAAGAAAACATGGTGGTTTCCGCGCTGGTGGATTTCCCCTTTGGCGAAAACGCTTTTTCGGCAAAAATAGCGGGGGTAAAAGAGTGCGTCGGTTCGGGTGTGGACGAGGTTTCCGTGTTTATGCCCGCGATGAGCCTTTATAAAGAAAATAAAAAGCAGCTCTCGAAAGAGCTTAAAAGGGTAGCCGCGGCGTATAAAAAACACGCGGGAGTGGCTTTTTCGGCAGAAAATCTTTCGGAAGAAAGCATACTTGCGGCGGCAAAGGCGGCGGAAAAAGCGGGGCTTAATCACGTTCTTTTCGCGTTCGGCGAAAGCGACGAAAATAGCATTAAAAGAAAGCTTTCCGCGGTGATGAAAAGCGGCACCGCGCTTACCCTTAAAGTCCTCGGAAACGTGAGAACTGCGGAGGGCGCGGCGAAATTGTTCAGAATGGGCGCGGAGCTGGTGCTGACGCCTTATGCGGACGAAATCGGCGACGAACTTTTAAAAAGCTTTGAAATAAAAAGCGTTAAACTGATTTGATTTTTGTACTGCAAAACGCTTTACAACCGCATTTATTTGTGATATTATTTAGAAAAAAATAACGAAAGATCTTTTGGGGCGGGGTGAGATTCCCCATCGGCAGTACAGTCTGCGAGCTTCGCGTTTTTCGCGGGGCAGACGCGGTTAAATTCCGCGACCGACGGTTATAGTCCGGAAGGGAAAAAGGTCGGCGTTTTTTCGCGCGGGGTTTACGGCGCGGATAAATACGATTTTTCGCACGCTCCTACGGTTTTTCGGGGAGCGTTTTTATATGACAAATTCAGAAACAAAGGAAAAACGAGAACAAGCAAAGGCGTCGCGAGGCGGCGTTTCCAAAACGAAAAAGCTTGCGGGAACGGGGATATTCGCCGCGCTTGCGTTCGTGGTGTCTTTTCTTGAATTTTCCGTTTTTCCGGGAACGGGGGCTTCTTTTTTGAAACTCGATTTTTCGCTCGTACTCGTGCTGCTTGCAGGCTTTATCTTCGGACCGGTTTCCGGATTTACGACGGCGGCTATAAAAGAGCTTTTGCGTTTTGCGGCGGGAAGCTCTACGGGCGGCGTGGGAGAGATAGCAAATTTTATAGTCACCGCGGCGTTCATAGCGGTGCCTACGATAGTTTACGTTTATAAAAAAGGTTTGCCCTCGGTTGCGATAACGCTCGTAATCGGTTCCGCTTTGGAAATTGCCGCCGCGCTTTTTGCAAACAGATTTATAAACTTCCCGCTGTTTATGGGGGATAAGGCGGCGGAAAGCTTTGCCGCGCTCTGGTACTTTGTGGTACTGTTTAATTTTATAAAGTGCGTTGCGATAAGTCTTATCACCGTGCTGTTATATAAAAAGGTTTCTTTTTTGATAAAGAAAATTTAGCGTGGCATAAAATTAAAATGCGACGGAAAAAAGATAAAACCCTTTCTTTTAGTGCGGTAAATAAAATTCGTTTTACTTTTTCCTTGCGAAATGTTAAAATAAATATATGATATATTATTCCGATTCCGAAAAGAAAACCCGCGAAATAGCGGAAAGGTTTGCGGCAACCCTCGTTAAGGGAGACGTGGTGCTTTTATCGGGCGACCTCGGGGCGGGCAAAACCGCTTTCGTAAAGGGCGTGGCGAAGTATTTCAACCTCGGCGAGGTGACAAGCCCTACGTACGCATACTTAAACGTTTACGGGGACTTTATTTATCATTACGATTGCTATCGTCTGTCCTCCGGCGAAGAGGCGGAAGCTATGGGGCTTACCGATTATTTCGGCGGGGATAACGTTTGCCTTATAGAATGGGCGGAAAATATACGTGACGTTTTGCCGGAAAAGGTTAAAACCGTAAAAATAACCAAGACGGGCGAAAACGAAAGGACGATCGAGCTATGAAATTTCTTGCGATAGACACGAGCGGCGCGCACCTTACGGTAATTGCCGTAAACGGCGATAAAATCTCTTACGAATTCCAAAAAGACTGCGGGGTGAAACATTCCGTTTCGCTTATGCCCGCGGTGGAAAGGGCTGTTAAAGAGAGCGGGCTTAACCTTAAAGAGGCGGATTTTATAGCGGCGGCGGTCGGCGCGGGTTCTTTTACGGGCATAAGAATAGGCGTTTCCACGGCAAAAGCTTTGGCTTTCGCGTTCGGCGTAAAGTGCCTTGCGATAACCTCTTTCGATACCGTGGCATACAATATAAACGGGTGCGAAGAGAAAAAACTTCTCGTCGCGATAGACGCCGGACATAACGGCTATTACGTTTGCGGATACGATAAGCTTAAAGTGGTTTTTCCGCCGAAGTACCTTTTAAAAGAGGAATTGTGCGAGCTTTGCCGCGAATATACTCTATGTGCGGGAGAGCCGCTCGCGGGATTTACCGCAGAGCTTGCGGACGTCGGCAAAGGGCTTTTTGCCGCGGCGGAGAAAAAGGCGGAAGAAGCTTCTTTCGATTATAACCTTTTATCGCCGCTGTACGTAAGAAAAAGTCAGGCGGAAGAGGGAAGATGAGGGCTTTTACCGCAAAAGACGCGGATTTTCTGGAAGAGGCTCGGCTGAAAGATTTTTCCGATTGCTGGAAAAAAGAGGATATTTTAAAAGCCCTTGCTTCGGGCGAGCTGTTCGGATTTATAGAAGAGGTGAACGGCGAAACGGCGGCGGCGGTTATTTTCGAGCGGAGCTACGAAAACGCGGACCTCGAAGATATTTACGTCGCGGAAAAGTTTCGTAAGCGCGGCGTTGCATACGGGCTGTTGCAAAACGCTTTTAAGGAGCTTTTTTTAACGGGCGTTCAAAAAGTTTTTCTTGAAGTGCGGGAAGGGAATTTACCCGCAAGGGCTTTGTACGAAAAGGCGGGTTTTACCCCGATTTCGGTGAGGAAAAAGTATTACGGCGAAGAAAACGCCGTTATCTACTTAAAGGAGATCGAGTTATAAAAACTTCGGGTACGGAAGTTTTTACGGAAGAAAAAAGTAAAGAACAGATACTTTTTTTGCACGGATACCTTTCTTCGGGCGAAAGCTTTCGGAAAATGGCGAGAATGTTTTCCGAAGATTTCGATGTGTTTTGCCCCGACCTGAAAGGCTTCGGAAAGAACGCGGATATGCCATATCCATACGCTTTGAACGATTACCTTTCGGAAATAAGGGAATATATTAAGGTAAACGGACTTAACCGCCCGCACATTATAGGTCACTCTTTCGGCGGGAGAATAGCGATAAAGCTTGCGGCTTTATACCCCGAACTTACGGGTAAGCTCGTTTTGTGCGACGCGGCGGGTATGAAGCCTCGGTTTTCGCTTAAAAAGGCGGGCAAAAAAGCGGCATTTAAAGTGCTTAAAAACTTTCTTCCGAGAGACAGACTGAAAAGCTTTTATTCGAGCGATTATCTTGCGGTAAGCGGCGTTTTAAGGGAAAGTTTTAAGCTTATCGTAAACGAAAATTCAGAAGAATATTTGGGCAAAATAGAGAACGAAACCCTTGTTATATTCGGCAAAAACGACGAAGAAACGCCGCCTTATATGGCGAAAAAGCTTTGTCGGGGGATAAAAAATTCGGAACTGAAAATAATCGACGGCGCGGGACATTTTTGTTTTATAGATAAGCCGTTTACTTTTTACGGGGAGGTGAAAAGGTTTTTGCTTCGTTAGCGAGAATCTGCTTAAAAAATGAGTTTTGAACAGCTTTTTTCCGGCGCGTCGCTTATAGGAATATCTATAATAAGCGTTCTTTCGGGCGTGCTTTTGTTTTTTGCTTCGCTTAAATTTTTGCTTGCCCTGCAACAATGCGGCTACCGCGGCAAAAGGTATTTCAAATGGCTCACCAGCCCCGAAACGCCTTATCTTTCGCGGTTGATGCTTTTATGCCTGCTCGGCTTTTTGTTTTTCTTGGTGCTTTGCACGAATTTTGCGCCTATCGTCGGCGAAGAAATAGCCTCTTACGTAGGTTTTGCTTCTTTCGTGCTGTTTACTGCCCTTTATATCCGTTCGGAAAGCGCGGTCAACGCGAAGGTTCCGCTTAAAAAAACCAAACGCCTCGTAAGGCTGTGCATAACGTTCGTGATAACCGTTTCCGCTTTCCTGTTCGGGCTGATGATTTTATGCAGTTCGATAGCGATTTGGATAGGCGACGAAATAGTGTGGCTTTTGCGCTATTCGCTCGTTTGCGGGGTGCCGATACTCCTCCCGCACCTCTTGTTTTTGGCGTATTGCATAAACGAGCCGACGGAAGAAATCATAAGAAGATACTATCTGAAGAAAGCGAAAGCGAAGCTCGATTCCGTAAAGGTGCTGCGCATAGGCATTACGGGTAGCTTCGGCAAGACCAGCGTTAAAGAAATTCTTAAAACGCTTCTTTCGCAAAGATACCGCGTGCTAGCTACGCCCGCCTCTTATAACACGCCGCTCGGCATAGCGATTACGGTAAAAGCCTTGGACAGCACTCACGACGTGTTTATCTCGGAAATGGGAGCGAGAAGCAAGGGCGAAATAAAAGAACTTGCAAAACTCGTTTGCCCCGACTACGGCGTTCTGACGGGCATAAACAACCAGCATCTCGAATCTTTCGGCACGATAGAGAACATAAAGAACACCAAGTTCGAGCTGTTTGAAAATCTTTCCGCGGAAGGGAAGGGATTTTTCTCTTCCGATAACGACGGCGCAAAGGAACTTTACGAAAGGTTTACGGGCGAAAAGTATCTTGCGGGTGTCGGCGG
Organism: uncultured Clostridia bacterium; assembly: GCA_934230055.1. Classification (GTDB taxonomy): domain Bacteria; phylum Bacillota; class Clostridia; order Christensenellales; family Borkfalkiaceae; genus UBA1259. The sequence continues at coordinate 14,757 of CAKQEE010000006.1, read as the reverse complement.
CGAAAACGACCTTGTTACCGCAACGGACGTTACCATGAGCGAACAGGGAATGAGTTTTACCTTGCATATCGCGGGAGAAAAACCCGTGCGTTGCAACACCGTTCTGCTCGGGCGTCACAGCGTAAGTAACATTTGCCTTGCGGCGGCGGTCGCGTTCAAGGTGGGGTTAACCCCCGCGGAAATAGCGAAAGGCATAAACCGCTTGCAGTCTGTAGGACATAGGTTGGAACTTGTTCCGAACAATAAAAAAATCGTTATCATAGACGACAGCTATAACGGCAACGAGGACGGCGTTAAGGCGGCAATGGAGGTTCTGGATACTTTTACGGGCAGAAAGATAGTGGTTACTCCGGGGCTTGTGGAACTCGGAAAAATGGAGAACGTGGCAAACCTTTCTTTCGGCACCCTTCTTGCGGCGCACGCCGATAAGGTGATAGTCATCGGCAAGCACAACGCGGAAATGATAATAAACGGGCTTACCGCGGGCGGCATGGATAAATCGGATATATCCTTTGCCAAAAACCTGAACAAGGGCAACGAAATTCTTAACGGTATGCTTAAAGAGGGCGACGTGGTTTTGTTTGAAAACGACCTGCCCGACAATTACAGCTGATAACTTCAACCAAAAGAAAAACCCGAAACACCAAAGCGAAGAAAATTTTGCGGAGGTGTTTTTTAATGAAGAATATTGCTGTTTTTTTCGGCGGGGAGTCCGTCGAACACGATATTTCGGTGATAACGGGCGTTCTTACCGCCAACTCTCTTGATAAAAGAAAGTTCAACGCGATACCCGTTTACGCCGATAACGAGGGCAGGTGGTTTACAGGCGAATACCTTCTTAATCCCGATAACTACAAGGCTTTCGAGTATAAAAAGGTTAAAAGGGTAACTCTTGTGGCGGGAGAAAAATCGCTTTTTACCGTTAAGGGTAAAAAGATAAAAAAGTATTGCGATATATACGCCGCGATAAACTGTATGCACGGCGAACGCGGCGAGGACGGCACGCTTGCGGGCATTGCGGAGCTGTGCAAAATACCGCTTGCTTCGCCGTCCGTTCTGCCTTCCGCCGTAAGTATGGATAAGGTTTTTACAAAATACGCCATGAAAGGTCTCGGGATAAAAACGCTGCCGTTTTTCACCGCGGAAAGCGTGGGAGAAGCCGTGCGAACGAAACCGAGATTCGGTTTTCCCGTTATAGTAAAGCCAGCGCGGGGCGGGTCCAGCATAGGGATAAAAAGCGCGGCTACGGAGGCGGAACTTAAAAGCGCGGCGGCTTACGCTTTGCGCTTCGGGAAAAGGGTTATAGTAGAGCCTAAGCTTAAAGATTTTATAGAAATAAACTGCGCGGCTTACGGCGACGGCGAAAAAATATGCGTTTCCGAATGCGAACGCCCGAAAGGCGGCGGAGATATTCTCTCTTTCGGCGATAAGTACATAAGCGGAGAAAGGCAGTTTCCCGCGGATATAGAGGAAGCTTTTTCGCGCAAAATAAAAGAGACGACCAAAAAGATTTACGAAAAGCTCGGTTTTCGCGGCGCGATAAGGATAGATTATTTTTTGTGCGGCGGCGACGTTTACTTAAACGAAATAAACGCCGTGCCGGGTTCTCTTGCATACTACCTTTTTTGCAAAAAGACTGCCGATTTCGGCGAGCTTTTAACGCGGCTTATAGAAGTTTCCGTAAGTGAATTTTCTTCGGCAAGTACCGAAAAAAGGCGTTTCGATTCCGGGATACTTTCGGGACTTGGCAGTAAGGGCGCAAAAAACAAGGTTTAGCGGGCGGCTTAAAAAGCATAACCGCGGAACAATCGTAAGCGGAGCCGCAAAAAAATAAACCGCCGTTTGCGGCGTTAAAAGTCTTGCCGAAAACCGCAACTTATGATAAAATATATAAAAAACGAAGGAACAGCCTTTATGGACAAAATTAAAATGAAAACGCCGCTCGTAGAAATGGACGGCGACGAAATGACGAGAGTTTTATGGCAGAGAATAAAGGATATTCTTATAAATCCGTTCGTAGAGCTAAAAACGGAGTATTACGATTTAGGGCTTAAAAAAAGAGACGAAACGGAGGACGAAATAACCGTTCTGGCGGCAAACGCCGCAAAAAAATACGGCGTTGCGGTAAAGTGCGCCACCATAACGCCGAACGTTCAGCGAGTAGAGGAATACGGGCTTAAAAAAATGTGGAAAAGCCCGAACGGAACGATTCGTCAGATTTTAGACGGAACGGTATTCCGCGCGCCGATACTCGTAAACGGCATAACGCCCTATATTCCCACGTGGAAAAAGCCGATAGTCATAGCCCGTCACGCATACGGAGATATTTATAAGGCGGTAGACGGCGCGGCGGGAGAAGGTAAGGCGGAGCTTGTTTTTACCGACAGAGACGGAAGTAAAAAAACCGAGCTTATACACGATTTCGGCGGCGACGGCGTGGTACTTGCAATGCACAACACAGATAAGTCTATAAAAAGTTTTGCCCGCGCCTGCTTTAACTACGCGCTTTCCGTAAAGCTTCCGCTCTGGTTTTCTTCAAAAGACACCATAAGCAAAGTTTACGACGGGGAATTTAAAAAGATTTTCGCCGAAATTTACGAAAACGAGTATAAAGAAAAATTCGCCGAGGCGGGGATCGAATATATGTATACCTTAATAGACGACGTCGTTGCGAGAATCGTGAGGAGCGAGGGCGGCGTAGTGTGGGCGTGCAAGAACTACGACGGCGACGTAATGAGCGATATGGTAGCCACCGCGTACGGCAGTCTTGCGATGATGACGAGCGTGCTTGTTTCGCCGGACGGGATTTACGAATTCGAGGCGGCGCACGGCACGGTGACGAGGCATTATTATAAATATCTTAAAGGCGAAAAAACTTCCACGAACCCCGTGGCTACGATTTTTGCGTGGACGGGTGCGCTGAATAAACGCGGAGAGCTGGATAATCTGCCCGAACTTTCGGACTTCGCAAAGCGGCTCGAAAGGGCTACCGTAAGCACGATAGAAGAAGGTAAAATGACGGGCGATCTCGTGGGGCTTTTCAAAAAAGACGGGGTTATACCCGCAAAGCTCGATTCGGAAGAATTCTTGAAGGCGATAGCCGCAAAGCTTTAATATTATATGGTAACAAAAAAGCCCTCTTTCGGCAGGCGCAAACGCGCATACGGAAAGAGGGCTTTTATTCTATATTCTGTTTTACGAGTGGCTTTTAGAGGGGGCTTTCCGCGCGGGGAAAATCAAATCAGCGCGTCTATCAGGTTTTTTATCGAAAGGAAGAACAAAATCGTCGCGCCGAACCAAGTTGCGTATTTGCCGAGAAGCTTCCCTAAATATTTGCCGATAAGAAGTGCCGCCGCCACTATCAGAAAGGTTACGCCACCTATTATCGACGCCGCCGCGAATACCGAAAAGGTAAGTTCCACCGCGAACGTTATGCCTACCGCAAACGCGTCTATACTCGTTGCCACGGCTTGAAGAATAAGCACCGAGACGGTGAATTTTCCGCCGCTTGCCTTGCTATCTTTGCCTTCTTTCGCTTCGCCGCTTTTTTCTTTATCCGCGGGGGAGCCTTCCGAAAAAACTTCTTTTTCCTTTTTGCTTTCGTTAATTTCCTTAACGTTATCGAAAACTATTTTCGCGGCAAGAATCAAAAAAATTCCCGCCGTGAGGTATTTAGAGAAGGATGACAGGTATAGAGCGAAAACGGAACCGATATAAAAGCCCGCTACGGGCATGATAAACTGAAAAAGGGCAAAGGTAGCGGGCATAGACCATTCTTTCAGCCGATTAAGCGTTTTGCGATAGGTTGCGCAGTTTGCCACGGTAAGGGCAAAAGCGTCCGTTGCGAGGGCTACGCCTATTAAAATAACCTCTAATACAGACATAATTTTTCCTTTTTTTAGCGTTGCGGAAGGGGCGTTATTCGCAGTAGTTTGCGTAAAAGATTTTCCGCCTGACGTCGGCTAAAAGTTTTGCTTATAAAAGCCGAGTTTAATCAGTATACAAAATAATATTGCATTTGTCAAAAAAAAATGATAAAATGTAATCGTTATGATAAAGATTACAGAAGAATGGGACGAAATATTAAAAGAAGAATTTTCTTCGCCCGAATACCTTAAACTTCGCGAATTTCTTAAAACGGAGTATTCCGCTCACACGATATATCCCTCTATGTACGATATTTTCAACGCAATGAAAAACACTTCGTTCAAAGATATTAAAGCGGTGATTTTAGGACAGGATCCCTATCACGAAAACGGGCAGGCGATGGGGCTTTCCTTTTCCGTTCCGAAAGGGATAGAAAAACCGCCGTCGCTCGTGAATATTTTTAAGGAAATAAAGGCGGAAACGGGGGAAGATATGCCGAGTTCGGGCGACCTTACGGGCTGGGCGAAGCAGGGCGTTCTGCTACTTAACGCCGTTTTAACCGTGCGCGAGCATATGGCTAATTCTCACCGCGGCAAGGGATGGGAAAGCTTTACGGACGGGATTATAAAAAAGATTTCCGACCGCCGCGAAAACGTGGTGTTTTTGCTTTGGGGCGGTAACGCGCGCAGTAAAAAAACGCTTATAGACGGAAAAAAGCACCTTATTCTCGAATGTGCGCACCCGAGTCCTCTTTCCGCGTATAACGGGTTTTTCGGTTGCGGGCATTTTATCAAGGCGAACGAATATCTTATAAAACACGGCAAAGAGCCGATTATTTGGAGCAGAACCGAACTATGAAATACGTTATTATATTAGGCGACGGAATGGCAGATTACCCCGTGGAATCCCTTTCCGGCAAAACCCCGCTTGCCGTTGCGCATAAGCCTTTTACCGATAATCTCGCAAAGATTTCCGAAACGGGACTTGTAAGGACGATTGCAAAAGGGCTTAAACCCGGGAGCGACGTGGCTAATCTTTCCGTTCTCGGATACGACCCTAAGGTTTGCTATACGGGCAGGTCTCCGTTAGAGGCGGCAAGCATAGGGTTGACGCTTTCGGATTCCGACGTGACCGCGCGCGCGAACCTCGTAACCCTTTCGGGCGAAGGCGAATACGAAGATAAAATCATGGTGGATTACAGCGCGGGCGAAATTTCCACAGAAGAGGCGAAAGAGCTTATAGATTTTCTCGCAAAAAACCTTAACGACGAAAAAAACAAGCTTTATGCGGGCGTAAGCTACCGGCATTGCCTTGTAAGAGATCACGGCGAAATTTGCGGGATGTTAACGCCCCCGCACGACATTACGGGTAAGCCGATAAAAGAATATTTGCCCAAAAAGGGCGGAGAAGAATACCTTGACTTAATGAAGCGTTCTTACGAGCTTTTAAAAGACCACCCCGTGAACGCCGCAAGAATAAAGGCGGGCAAAAACCCCGCGAATTCCTTGTGGCTGTGGGGGGAGGGAACCAAGCCGAAATTAGAGAGTTTTTATTCGAGATACTCTCTTAAAGGCGCGATGATTTCCGCGGTTGACCTTCTGAAAGGCATAGGCAAGCTTACTGGAATGGAGGTTATAGATGTAAAGGGCGCAACGGGTAATTACGACACAAACTTTGCGGGAAAGGCAGAAGCGTGCTTAAACGCGCTTCGCGGCGGCGCGGACTTCGTATACGTGCATATGGAAGCCCCCGACGAGTGCGGGCATCACGGCGACGTCGCGCATAAAATCTATTCCATAGAGCAGATAGACGAAAAGGTGGTTAAAAGGGTGGTAGAGGGGCTTGAAAGCTTCGGAGAAGAGTTTTCCGTAATGATACTTCCCGATCACCCCACGCCTATAAAAACTATGACTCACGCGGCGGATCCCGTGCCGTTTTTGATATACGAAAGCGGCAAAAAGGCAGAGAATTTTACCGCGGATAAGTACGACGAGGAGAATGCTAAAAAAACGGGACTATTCGTAAAATCGGGAACGGAGCTTATGAAAAGATTTTTGAAAAAAAATTAAAGTTTGCAATCGGGCAAAAAGCCTCTGCGGAAACGTTCTTCCGCGGGGACTTTTTTGTTTTCGGAAAAACGGCTCGTTTTCGACTTTTTTTGCGCCGTTTTAAGGGAAAAACGCAGTCATACGCAAGGTGCGGCGCGCATATAACTTTAAGGAGAAAAGAAAAGGAGAAACTATTTATGAACGAAAAACTGCAATACGCTTCTATGCTCGAAATTCCCGTAAACACCTGTAAAGTAACCTATAAGCCCTTAAAAAAACGGCGTTTGCGCGGTAAAAAGCCTAAGGCTTGCGAAGAGGTTAAAAACGAACTCGTTAAAAAAGTGAACGCCGCCGCGGAAAGAGAAAGCCTTTCCGAACCCCGCGTGCAGAGTGCGCGTTATGCGGAAGAACGCGGAAACGCCGAATTTGCGCGGGCGGAAAGCGGCGCGTACACGGAAAGCGGCGCATACGCCGAAAACCGCGACGAAACCTCGCCTGTGGCGAAAAACCTTGCGGAGCGCGAAACTTTCCGCGAAATTCCCGCAAACGAGGGCGCGGGGGCAAACGCTTTTTCCGAAAAAGCGGAAAGCACGAATTTTTCGGGAGACGACGGAAGTTCGGTGGTAAAATATAATTCGCGCGCGAAAAAAACTAAAAAAGAGAAAAAGAAATTCGGAATATCGGCGATAGGAGTAGAGCTTGCGGTGATAGGAGCGCTCGTAGCGGTGATATTTTTAACGAGCGCTTTTTATCCGCAAAGCGGCGTAAGCGCGTTTGTAAAAAGCGTTTTCGGTAATAAAGAAACCGCCGCCGCGATAGACGAAAGAACGTACGAAGAGTTCGCGCCCGTAATAAAAACCGCGGACGGCGAAACATTGAAGTTAGAGGGCGGCGAGGTTACCGTAAGCGGCAAAGGGAGCGTGTATTCTCCGCTCGGCGGCGTCGTAAAATCGGTTACGGCGGACGGCAACGGCAGATTCAGTATGGAAATAGCGCACAGCGAAAAGTTTTGCACCGTTATTTCGGGTATAGACTACGCGTATGCCGCCGTGGGCGATAAGGTTTACGGAAACATTCCCGTAGGCTACGTTAAAGAAATCGGCGTTAAAATGTGCTTTACGGGCGAAAACGGCGCGGTGATAACCGATTACGAGCTTTCCGGCAACGCCGTGGTATGGGCGGTTTAAGATTAAGCGTCCACCCGCTTTTTTTTGCGCTCGGTTTTTATTACGCCGCCACGGGCAGAATATTCGTTTTTCTGGTATGTACGCTTACCGCGGCGATTCACGAAGCGGGACATTCGCTCGCCGCGGGAAGCTGCGGGTACAGACTTAATAAAATCGTGCTGATGCCGTTCGGCGCGGTGGTCAAGGGCAATATAGAGGGATTAAAGCCCGCCGACGAAATAAAAATCGCCGTTGCGGGACCGCTCGTGAACGTGGCGACAGGGCTTTTCTTCGTTGCGCTGTGGTGGATATTTCCCGAGACTTACGCCTTTACCGATACTGCCGCGGAAGCGAATTTTTCTATGGCGATTATAAATTTTATTCCCGCATATCCCTTGGACGGCGGCAGAGTTTTATACGCCCTTATAGCGGAAAAGTGCGGAAGCAAAAGGGCGGGCGCGATTTGCAAAACGCTCGGCGCGATTCTTGCCGTTGCGCTTGCCGCGATGTTTATAATAAGCTGTTTTCACACGATGAACGTAAGTCTTGCGTTTTTTGCGGCGTTCGTGGCTTTCGGCGCGTTTTCTCGGGAAAAAGGGAACGTTTATATAAAAGCCTGCACGGTTATATCGGAAGAGCGGCTTATGCGCGGAATACCGATAAAACGCTTCGCGCTGCATAAGTCCGCCACCCTTAAAAAGGCTTTATCGCTTACCGAGCCTTCCGCGATAAACGAAATTGTGGTTTACGGCAGCGAAAAAGAAGGGCGGCTCGACACCGTTTCGCAAGAAAGGCTGACGAGCGTTCTGGAAAAAGGGGCTTCCCTTTATTCCGAAATAGGCGAGCTTGTGGCAAAAAGAAAAGATTGATATTTAAAATTAAAAGTCTCCCGTTTTAAGTGCGTTTTTTAAACGACTTTAAGCGGGAGATTTTTGCTTTTCTGCCGGGAAAATTTATCTTTTTTCCGCAAAGTATTCTTTTAAGAAAGAGAGAAATTCGGCGAAAGTGCGGTTTTTCTTTTTATTTTTTCTGTAAACGGCGCAAACCGTCCTCGTAAGCTCGGGCAGAACCTTTGCCGTGCGAACGGAGCCGATTCCGCGCGCGGCAATCTTCGGCACGAGCGTTACGCCGAACCCTCTTTCCGCCATGGAGAGGGCGGCGGAATAGTCTGCGGAATTGACTATCGTGGCGTTTTCGGGGAGCTTTCCGAAATATTCAAAGGTTTTGTTTTCCTTGGATAATACGAGCGGGAGTTTAAGAAGTTCTTCTTTCGTAATCGTCTTTTTCGCGGACAAAAATTCTTTGGCGCCGACAGCAAGATAATCTTCGGTAAAAATCGGGGTAAAATCGAAGCCATCGTCTCTTTCGTCGGTAAAAAACAGGTCCGCAGAGCCGCTCAAAAGGCTTTCTCTGTGGTCGTCGCCCACTACGAGTTTTATTTTAACGTTCGGTTTTTTGCGGTCGAAACTTTTTATAAGGTCGGGCAGAACACCTTTCGCAACGCTGGAAATCGCGCCGATTTTTATATATTCGCCGCCGCCCGATAGAGATTTAGCTTTTTCGGTTATGTTTTCGTAAGCCTCGTAAAAAGCGGTAAAAAGCGGATAAAGCTTTTCTCCCGCGGGGGTTAAAACCACCCCTTTATAGCTTTTATCGAATATTTTAACGCCGAGTTCGTCCTCTAATCCCGTGATTATATGCGAAAAAGCGGAAGGCGTGTAGTCCAAGGTTTCCGCCGCTTTTTTAAGACTTCCCGCTTCTTTTGCGGCAATCGCCGCCCGTATTTTAAAAACGTCCACCAAGTAAGCTCCTTTTCAGGCAGTATATGTGAAATGTTTTCACACCTAATATTATAAACATCTGCTTCTCAAAGTCAAGCAAATGTGTTACTATATTACGGAAAAATGCGTACGATAAATAAGAAGGAGGTTGTAATCGTGAAAAAAATATCCTCAACGATAATGAGAACGTTTATAACCTTTTTCGGTCTGGTTATAGAAGGGCTTGCGAGCGTGCTGATGGTTCGGGCGAACGTGGGCGCGGGGGCGTGGACCACCGTTACGCAGGGCGCGGCTATTCAGATAGGTTGCAGTATGGGAATCGCCACCACGATGATAGGGCTTGTAACGCTCGGCGTCGATCTTCTCCTCGGCGAAAAAATAGGCGTTGGAACCATACTCGATACCTTCGTGTACGGGGCATCTTACGATTTGTTCGACGGTATGCTCGATATTCCCGAAAATCTTTCCGTCTTGGCGGGAACGGGTATTCTGGTTACGGGGATAGTTCTGGAAATAATAGGAATATATGTTTGCTTCCACGCCGCTCTTTCCTGCGGACCGAGGGATTTGTTCTTGGTGGGGCTTTCCAAAAAACTTAAAAAGCTTTCGGTAGGAACGGTAAATCTTATAATAAACGCGGTGCTTATCGCGGCGGGCGCGCTTATGGGCGCGACGATAGGTTTGGGAACTGTGGTTTTCTGCCTCGTTTACACGCCGATTATGGACTTTATATTTATGCTTTTAAGGTTTGAGCCGCGAAGCGTAGTGCAGGAAAGCGTTTACGACACGATAAAAAATCTTCGCTCCTCCGAACGATAGAGAGGATTCGCAAAAAAAAGTTGAATACGACGCGGCGGAAAAGGTGCAAAAAAGCGCGCTTTTACTCTCCCCGCGTTATATTTTTAAAATATCGGAAATCTTTCTTGAAGAAAGCGTGAAAACGAAGTATTCCGTTTTATATTTTCGCTCGCCCGCGCTGTAAACTACCCCTACTTCGTTTTCTTTTCGGAATAAGGGCGGGGGCATAACGCCTATAAAATCCCCGAAAAAGCCGCGGAGTTTATCCGCGTTTTGCTCTACGCTTCCCGTAAGGTATTCCGCGTAATCGCCGCCCGTGGCAAGCTCTTCTAAAAAGGCGTAGGGAAGAACGGGCGATGGCAGCTTGTTTTTATCGAACGCGGGGGAGCGAGAAACGTTTACTCGGGATTTGACAAGTTCTCTTTTCTCTCCGTCGTATTCCCAGAAAATTTCCGATTGATGTTTTGCTATATCCTTTCGTTTTATCGCGACGGATATTTTCTCTTCGAGCGAAAAGTCGTCCGCTTCCGTTTCTAAAAGTTTTTTTATTTTTTCTTTAACGGAATATGCGCAAAGCACTCTTTTTTGCGCGTGGGTACATCCGTTTATAGTTATAAATTCCAAAAAAACAAGCTCTTCCGCGCCGCAGACTTTGCGGTAAACGTTTGCGCCGTAAACCTCGAACCCTAAATTTTCCGCATAGCAGTCGCAAGGCGTTTCCATAGACAGTTTAAATCCGTTTTCGCAAAAAACCGTTACCGCAAGGTCGCGGTATTTTTTTTGTGAAATCAATTTAAAAGCTTTGCCGAAAGCGGGCGGAGGAAAATAGCTTATAAGGTAGCCGCCGCAAAGGTCGGTTACCGCAAAATTTTCCGGCGGAGAAGAAAGAAAATCTTCGTTCGGGAAAAACGCGCAGGGATAAGTCGAACCCGATAGCGGGATAATTTCCGCAAGCGGCGGGTTTTTCTCTTCCGCTTTTAAAAATTTTACCGTATTCGTTATATTTCCGAAGTATATCCCGCCTAGTTTTATAACCGCGGGGCAGTCCGATGAAAAATAATAGTACATTATATAAAAAACTATGTATAAAAGAACAAAATTATGTCAACAATCGTTGCGAAAACGATTTATCGTTAAATGGTCGCGGCAAAGTCGCAAAAAACGTTTGCGATTAAAAAGTAACGGAAAAAAGCGACCGCGGAGGGAATATGGTTAAGTTATACGGTTATAAAGAAGAGGACGTTAAGGGGCTTGCGAATCTGCTGAAAAACCGCGAGGGCGGGAGTTTATCGGAGATTTTCGAGAGGTTCGCGGCAAAAAGCGGCAAGGCGAGAGGAACGGTGAGAAACCTTTACTACGCCATGGCAAAACTTTCCGTTAAAGACGCAAATTTCCGCAACGAATATCTCGGCGGAAAGTTTCTTAAAGTGGAAAAAATCGTCGCGTTCGACAAGGAGGAAGAAAAAGAAATCGTAAAAAAGGTGCTTACGGGGAAGGCTCTCGGCAAGTCGGTGAGAAAAACGATTGCGGAGCTTGCGGAAGGCGACGCGAAAACCGCTTTAAGGCTACAAAACAAGTTCCGCGGCACCGTTAAAAGAAAGCCCGAGCTTGTAAAAAGCGTTCGCGCGGAGCTTTTGCGGGAAGGGATAATCAAAAAATCCGCTATTTGTTCGGGTGAAGAAGCAAATCCGTATGCGAATTTCGGCGCGGTAAAGTGCGTTCCCGAGGCTTCCATAAAAAAACTTACCGCGGAAATAAACGGGCTTATAGAAAGGGTTGCCGCCAAACAGCGCAGAGAAAACGCTTTTTTAAGGGAGAAGCTCGCCGCGCTCGAAATAGAAAACCTGCGGCTTAAAAACGTGCTTTACGGCGGAGAAAAGAACGCCGCGGCAAGATTCTTTTCGGGAAGGCACGGCGGAGGCGGCGGCGCGGAAATAGGCAGCTGACGGGGCTTATTTATGGTTCCCGCCCGATATTTTTGCAAAACACCCCGATTATAAAAAACCTTTTACAAGGCGGCGTGAATCGTGAATTTTTTTAACAATCGACTTTATTCGCCTTTTCAATCCGTTGCGTTTTTTTTGTAAATAATGTATAATACAAGAAAACGAAAAGGAACGGTTGTTACCGATTATGGATTTATTTAGAAAGTGCGAAACGTTCGACGCCGTGGCAAAGATTAAAGAGCTGGATATATATCCGTATTTCCATAAACTGGAAACCAAACAGGCTCCCGAAGTGAGAATGGAAGGAAAGGACATTATAATGATAGGCTCTAATAACTATCTGGGGCTTACTTCTCACGAAGAGGTTATAGCCGCGGGCGTTAAGGCTATCGAAGAGTTCGGCTCGGGCTGTTCGGGAAGCAGGTTTTTAAACGGCACGCTCACCGCGCATGTCGCGCTCGAAAAAGAGCTTGCGGAATTCCTCGGCAAAGAGGACGCCGTAACCTTTTCCACCGGTTTTCAAAGCAATCTCGGTATAATCTCCGCGCTTGCGGGCAGAACCGATTACATAATCTGCGATAAAGAAAACCACGCGAGCATATACGACGCGGCGCGGCTTTCTTTTGCAAAAATGCTCCGCTATAAACACTCTGATATGCAAGACCTCGAATATCAGTTAAGTACCGTTCCCGATACCGCCGGTATTTTAATAGTAACGGACGGCGTGTTTTCTATGGGTGGAGATATTTGCAATCTTCCCGAAATAGTCCGTCTTGCAAAAAAATACGGCGCGCGCGTTATGGTAGACGATTCCCACGGACTCGGCGTTTTAGGCACTCACGGCAGAGGTACTGCGGAATACTTCGGTCTGGAAGAGGACGTAGACGTGCTTATGGGAACCTTTTCCAAATCGCTTGCGAGCCTCGGCGGATATATGGCGGCAAGAAAAGACGTTTGCGAATACGTTCGCCACACCTCCCGTCCCTTTATATTCAGCGCGAGCATGACTCCCGCTTCCGTTGCCTGCGCAAGGGCCGCCCTCGCAATCTTAAAGCGGGAACCCGAGCGCGTAAAAAGGCTGGAAGAAATAAGCACCTATATGAGAAACGGGCTTAAAAAAGCGGGGGTGGAGATTATAGACCACGGCGAGCATACCCCGATTATCCCCATTTATACTTATTATAACCGCCGCACGTTCACCGCGTGCAAAAAGCTTTTCGAGCGCGGCGTTTACGTAAATTCCACCGTTTCTCCCGCGGTACCCGTGGGTCAAAGCCTTCTTCGCACAAGCTATATGGCTACTCATACGGAAGAGCAGATGGACAGGGCTATTAAAGAAATAGTCGCCGTACTCGAAGAGGTTAAGGATATTAACGACTGATCGCGAGACCTCTTCGACAGATTCGCGGGCTATCTTCCGCGATAAGCGGTTTTTGCGGGCAAAGGAGAAAGTTTTTTTGCGCGTATTCGCATAAAAAAGCTAAATTAAAGCTGAAAATTTTCGTTCCGGAACGCGGGAGAGAAAATCTCCGCGTAATCGGAGCGAATTTTTTTATTTTCCGCGGTTAAAACGTTTGACAAAGGGGAAATATGGTACTATAATTCTAATTGCAACCGAATAGGTAGCAATTAGTTAAGAGATTAAAGCGAGCGGAGCGCGGCGGCGGAGGAAAAAGCCTTTTCGGCGCGGGAGCGGGAAGCTTAAAGGCGGCGGGAAAAATGAAGTTATCTTCTAAAACGCATTACGGGCTTATGGCGTGCTATATCCTTGGCGAAAGTTACGGTAAAGCACCCGTTTCCGCAACGGCTTTGGAGGCGAAAATTTCCGTTTCCGCAAAATATCTGGAAAAGATTATGCGTATGCTTACGGGAAGGGGAATAGTTGCCGCGAGCAGAGGAAAAGAGGGCGGATATTATTTAGCCGCCCCGCCCGAGCAAATTAAGGTGGGCGATATAGTGCGCGCATTAGAGGACGATATGGAGTTTATAGAGTGCGTTGCGGGGAGCGGCGCGTGCAAATGTTGCCCCACGAGCGCGGTCTGGAAAAAGCTTTATAACGGCATAAACGAGCTTTTAGATTCGGTCACCGTAAAGGATATGCTTTGCGGCGCGGTGGAATAGAAGATTTTGAGAAAAGCCGTCCGAAAAAGAACCGAAACGTAGCGGCTCTGCGATAAAGCGGCAAAAACTAAGAAAATAAAGGTAACGAACGGTAAAAGAGGTATTTTTATGGTAAAAAAGCCTATATATTTCGATCATGCGGCAACCACGCCGCTCGGAGAGGAAGCGTTTAACAAAATGCGTCCTTATTTTACGGAAATCTTCGGCAATCCGAACAGTCAGCACGTTTTTGGCAGAGAGGCGGTAAAGGCTGTGGACGAAGCGCGCGATACGGTGGCTTCGCTTATCGGTTGCAAGCCGCACGAACTGTATTTTACTTCCGGCGGCACGGAAGGGGATAACTGGGCGTTCCGCGGCGCGGCGCACGCGCTTGCGCATAAGGGTAAGCATATGATAATTTCCCCCATAGAACACGCCGCAATGCTTTCCACCGCAAAGGCTTTGGAAAAAGAGGGCTTCGAGATAAGCTTTATGAAGGTGGACGAAGAGGGCTTCGTCGATTTAGAACATCTTAAAAGCATTATCAGAGACGACACGATATTCGTAGGGTGCATGATGGCGAATAACGAGGTCGGCACGATAGAACCGATTAAAGAAATAGCGAAAATCGCTCACGCTCACGGCGCGGTCTGCTTTACGGACGCCGTTCAGGCGGCGGGCGTACTCGATATCAACGTTAAGGATTTAGACGTGGATATGATGAGTATGAGTTCGCATAAAATTTACGGACCGAAAGGCGTCGGCGCGCTGTATATAAGAAACGGTCTTTTAATAGACAGTATCATTACGGGCGGTCATCAGGAAAGAATGAAGAGGGGCGGCACCACTAACGTCCCCGGCGTCGTCGGGTTTGCGGAAGCTTTCAAAGTAGCCATGGCAAACAGAGAAAAGAACAACGCGCACGTTTCCGCTCTGCGAGACAGGTTTATAGAACGCGTTCTTAAAGAGGTGCCGTTCGTAAAACTTAACGGACCGAAGGATGGAACGAAACGTTTGCCCGCAAACGCAGATTTCTCTTTTAAGTATATAG
>CAKQEE010000005.1 GCA_934230055.1 uncultured Clostridia bacterium | reverse complement strand
ACCACTACCCGTTTTATTGGATAGTGGTCTTCGCTTAAATGTTTCGTGAATATCGATTCCGCATTTGAATTGTCGATATCGTGTTTTCCTTCGACTTTTATGCAGTCGATTAAGGGGTTACTTTACGTCAGTCAACAGCTTGTCCAGCGGGATTCTCTCCGGGTATTTTCCTTCGGTCAGAATATCGCTTAAATATTTGTTGTCCAGAATCATATCATCCCGGATAAGCTGCCAGTTTGCCTTTTTCCTGAAAAACACTTTGAAGATCAGGAAATTCATAATCGCCCCGATTACCGGCGTGGTCATGCCGAAAGCCTCTGTATGAGAGAAATGGCACCCGGTCTCTGTTCTCTTTCCTTCAAAAGTAATAAAAGCTGTCTTCTTGTCGCTTTGGAAGACTATGTGGAAGTGGTTTTCATCCTGCTCGCATTCCGTAATTGTACCGGTCACATCGTAGTCCAGCCCCATGACAATCTCGCGGAAGCGAACCTTGCTTCCTGTGTGATAGTTCCCGTTATAGAGATTGCATTCGATGTGGTAGGGACTCCATTTCACAAACTCTTCCTCAAAGTTAGCAACCCATGCCTCCAATTTCTCATAGGGCGCAGGGATCTCAATCTGTTCTGTAAGAATAACCATTATCAGTTTCTCCTATTCTGTTAAAGCGGCATCGGCACCCCGGCAATCTCAAGGATTACGACAATAGCAATCGCAAACGCCGCAATTCCGACGACCTCTATCTCTTTTGGTTTCGTTTTGTCTGCTTCGCAGTTAATTCCAATATAGCATATTTTTACCGACTTTTCAACAATTTTAGCATCCGGACTAAAAAAAAAAAGACCACTACCCGTTTTTTGGGATAGTGGTCTTCGTTTATATGGTTTTCGTGAATGTCGACTCCTCATTTGAATTGGAACTCGATATCGTGATTTCCATCGACCTTTATGCCGTCGGTTAAAAATGGGCGAAAATGCCCCTAAAAATACAAAAATGATGGTCTATAAGAAAAGACTTATAGACCATCACACTTGGTGCGGATAAAGGGACTTGAACCCCCACGGTTGCCCAATAGATCCTAAGTCTATCGCGTCTGCCAATTTCGCCATATCCGCGTATTCTTATTTATTTTCCCGCCGCTAAATACATAGTTTCTTTCTTCCGTATCAGATTCCGAAGCCCTGAAAAACTTTACAAACCCTTTTGGTAAAGCCGCCGTTTGGTATTTGCGCGGATTTATGAAAAAAGACTTATATACGGTTATTTTGCCACGTTTTGAAGAAAGAATTTTTATACGTTTCGCTTTGCCGTGCGCTTGCGGCTACCGAAACGCGGTTTAACTTTACGCGCTTTTGCGGGTGGAAAAGCGTTCTTCACCCTCTCGTTTTTCACTTTTGCGCCATTAAAAAGCCGTAATTTCGCGCTGACAAGGTACCTCGTTGACCTTCCCGAATTCATTTTTCCGCCGCATTTTTGCCGCAATAGCGGTAAAAAATAAAAATCTTTAACAAGGGGAAAGACGGCGTTTTTAATTAAGAGGCTTCAAATTAAGAGTTTTTGAAATAAAAAAACAAAAACGGGAGTAAACGACTCCCGTTTCCGTGGTCCGCCTTCGGGGACTCGAACCCCGGACCCACTGATTAAGAGTCAGTTGCTCTACCAACTGAGCTAAAGGCGGTGGTGGCTCATCGGGGAATCGAACCCCGGACACCGTGATTAAAAGTCACGTGCTCTACCGGCTGAGCTAATGAACCGTTAAACTTTTTGGCAGGGGTGGCAGGATTTGAACCTACGAATGCGGGAATCAAAATCCCGTGCCTTACCGCTTGGCGACACCCCTAAATTTTCTGGGGCGGGTGATGGGAATCGAACCCACGACCTCAAGGACCACAATCTTGCGCTCTAACCAACTGAGCTACGCCCGCCGTGCTGGTGCGCCTGAAGGGATTCGAACCCCTGACCCACGGCTTAGAAGGCCGTTGCTCTATCCAACTGAGCTACAGGTGCATAAAAAATAGCCTTCGTCCAAAAAAGTTTGGAGCGGGTGATGGGAATCGGACCCACGCTGCCAGCTTGGAAGGCTGGAATTCTACCATTGAATTACACCCGCGCTCGACTAAAAATGTCCTTGCAGACAATGCCTATAAATTGTAACAAAAAGAGGTTTGCTTGTCAACTGTTTGCGGGAATTTTTTGAAAATTTTTGCAAACAATTTATTCCCTGCCCGAGCTTTACTTTTTTTCGATATATATTTTAATTTATATTTTTTTATTTTGATGAAATTTCTTGACATCTCGTGTGAATATTTATAAAATTTATGTATACGCCATAGTGGTGGATTATCTTTCGTTACGGAGTTTAATAATTATTATGTATATAGAAGTTTACGAGGAGTGGTGTAATTCGGAGGCGCTTTCCGTTTGCGATAAAAAAGAGCTTGCTTCTATCGAAAACGACGAAAAAGCAATAGAGTATCGCTTCGGAAAAGATCTAGAATTCGGCACGGCGGGTATGCGCGGCATTATCGGCATGGGAACGAACATGATGAACGTTTTCACCGTGAGAAGGGCTACTCAGGGGCTTGCCGACTATATGAAAACCCTCGGGAAGCGCGCGGTTAAACGCGGCGTGGTTATTTCTTACGACACGCGCAGAATGTCCTACGAGTTCGCGTACAACGCGGCGGTGGTACTCGTATCGAACGGTATAAAGACCTATCTTTTTAAAGAAGTTCACCCCGTGCCGATGCTTTCTTTCGCCGTGCGCGAAAGGCGCGCTTTTGCGGGAATAATGATAACCGCGAGCCATAATCCGAAGGAATATAACGGCTATAAAATATACGGCAGAGACGGGGCGCAAATGTCCGTGGAAGCCACCGCGAGACTTGTGGAATACATAAACGCCGTGGGCAGTCCCGTTTCGGGAAAAATCGTTTACGACGAAAATAAAAACAAAAATATTATATACACCCCTAATTCGGTAGACAAAAAGTATTACGCGACGATAAAAAAGCTTTGCCTTTCGAGAAAAGAGGTGAAGGCTGTGGGCAAAACGGTCAAGTTCGTGTATACGCCCGTTCACGGCAGCGGATATATTCCCGTAACCACCATACTGAAAAAGATAGGGGTGAACGCGATTCTCGTTCCCGAACAGGTGAACAAAGACCCCGAATTTACTACCGTTAAAGTGCCTAATCCCGAATACAAAGAGACCTTGGAGCTTGCGATAAAAATGGCGGACTTTAAGCAGGCGGACGTGGCGATAGGCACGGATCCCGATTGCGACAGGCTCGGCGTGGCGGTGAGAAACGATAAGGGAGAATTCACGGTGCTTACGGGCAATCAGACGGGCGCGCTTCTGCTCGATTACGTTTTAAGAAGATTGAAAGAAACGGGCAAGCTCGACAAGCGCGGTTTCGTGGTTAAATCCTTCGTATCGACGAGTATGGCAAAGCTTATCGCGGACGATTACGGCGTTACGCTGTACGACGTTCCCGTAGGTTTTAAGTATATAGGCGAAAAAATCAAGCAGTACGACGATTCGGGAAAGGGCAAATTCCTGTTCGGCTTCGAGGAAAGCTGCGGGTATCTGCGCGGAACGCATTGCCGAGACAAAGACGCGGTCGTCGCGAGTATGCTTCTTGCGGAAATGGTTTGTTATTACACTTATCGCAAAGAGGGCGTGTACCAAAGATTGTGCGAGCTTTACGAAAAATACGGCTTCGTATACGACCATACCGATTGCAAAATTTACGGCGGGCTTAACGCGATGCGCGACATGAACGCCGTTGTGGAAAGAGTGCGCGAAACGAACGTTAAATCGCTCGGGAACATTAAAGTGCTTGCCACGCGCGACTATTCAAAGCTTATCAGAACGACGGCGGAAGGCTCTTCGGAAGAAATAGACTGCTCTTCTTGCAACGCGGTGTATTTCGAGCTTGAAGGCGGCGGCTTCGTATGCCTGCGCCCCTCCGGAACGGAACCGAAGCTTAAAATTTACTATTCGCTCCCCGCGGAGAACGAAGAAAAAGCGGAAGAACTTCTTACCGCGGTGAAAGCCGATTTCGAGAAAGTTATTTCGTAAAAGTATCGGAAAATAAAGGCGAAAAGAGCCTTTTTCAGGAAGCGCGCGAACGCGCGGAAAAACTTAAAATTTCCGATTATAAGGAAAGCCCCGACCAAATTTTTCGGTCGGGGCTTAACGTTTTTAAATATCGACTTAAAATCTTAAAAAACGGCTTATCGGGAAGAGGCGTTATCGGTATTCTGCCCCCACAGACAATAATTGTTCCCCGTGGAAAGCAGCGCGAGAAGAAGTAGCAGCTGGGTGTTGTTTATCGTATTATTGTTCATAAGTAAAAACAAAAGCGCAACGAGAGTAAGATTATTTGAATTCATTTTTATCTCCTTAAACCTTTATTTTTATTTTCGTCAATATTCAATTATATGCGCGCGGGTTCGACAAAATGCGATCGCACCGCGCCGCCGCCTTTATGATACAATATATGCGCAAACGTTAAAATTTGCAATAAGTATCGTAAGGGAGAAAGTTTTTATGCAACAAATATTACTTGACAAAAGGCTTCAAGACATGGTGAAGGAATACGTTCCGCAGGGCGAAATTTTAGACGACCTCGTGAGCTTTTTTTCCATATTTTCCGACTACACGCGGCTGAAAATGATTTCCGCGCTTGCTATTTCCGAAATGTGCGTAACGGATATGGCGAGACTTTTAAAGCTTAATCAGACCACCGTTTCTCACCAACTGCGACTACTTAAAAACCTTAATGCGGTAAAAACGGAGCGGCAGGGTAAGGTAGTGTTCTATTCGCTTCGGAACGATATGCTTTCCGACGTGCTTTTAAAGGGCGTGGAATTTTTAGGATATTAAACCGCTTGTAATTTTTCCGGCTTTCGTGGTATAATCGTAACGTGAGCGTTTTAGAGGACAAAATAAAAAATCTTCCTTCAAACCCCGGCGTATACGTTATGCTGGATAAGGACGGGCAGATTATTTACGTCGGCAAGGCGAAAAACCTTAAAAACCGCGTAAGACAATATTTTTTCAATTCGGTAAAGACCGAAAAAGTTATGGCAATGGTAAAAAACATCGCCGACTTTTACTATATAATCGCTCCGAGCGAGATAGACGCCTTATCTCTCGAAAACAATCTTATCAAAAAACACAAGCCGAGATACAACATTCTTCTTAAAGACGACAAAACCTATCCGTACCTTAAAATAAACCTTAAAGAGGATTTTCCTGCCTTTTCGGTTACGCGAAAAATAAAAAAGGACGGCGCGAAATATTTCGGTCCGTTTATGGGCGGTATTTCCGTTTCGCAAATTCTGGATACGGTAAACCTTTTGTATCTTCTTCGCCCGTGCGATAAAAAACTTTCCGCGGGAAAACGCGAAAAGCCCTGTCTTAATTACCACATAAAGCGATGTCTTGCGCCCTGCGCGGGGCTATGCTCCGAAGAAGATTACGCCGAACGGGTGAGAAAAGCGGTGGACTTCGTTTCGGGAGATACTTCGGGCGCGGAAAAAACGCTGAAAGAAAGAATGATTTCGGCGGCGGAGAACGAAGAGTTCGAGCTTGCGATAAAGTATAAGGAAGCCCTTTCTTCGCTTGATAAATTAAAGCTTCGCAGGGTTACTTCTCTTAATAAATTTATAGACGCGGACGTGATAGCCTATAAAGAAAACGGCGTTTATTCCGCGGTGAACGTGCTTATCGTGCGGAGCGGCAGAATGAGCGGCGGCAAAAATTACTCTTTCGAGAGCGCGGCTCTTTCCCCCGCGGAAGCCCTTTCCGAATTTATCGTTCGGTATTACAGAGATAACGCGGATATTCCCGACGAGATAATTTTATCGGAAGAAATTTCGGACGCGGAAGCTCTTACCGAATTTTTACGCGAACGCCACGGCAAAAAAACGGCGATAGTCTGCGCGAAGCAGGGGGTAAGGCGGCAGCTTGCGGAAATGGCGGAAGCCAACGCGGAAGAACACCTTTCCACCGCGGTGGATAAAATCAAACACAAAAACGATATGACGGTTGCGGCGTGCGCCGCTCTTAAAGAAAAGCTCGGGCTGAAAAACTTTCCGAAGCGTATGGAATGTTACGATATATCCAACGTTTCGGGCGTGGACAAAGTGGGCAGTATGGTCGTTTTTACAAACGGCGAAGCGGACAGAAGCGAATACCGCAGATTTAAGATAGAAAGCTTCGAAGGCCCCGACGATTTCAGGAGCCTTAAAGAAGTGCTTACGAGAAGATTCGGAAGAATGGAGACAGACCCCGAAAAATTCCCGAAGCCCGACCTTATAATAATCGACGGAGGCAAAGGTCAGCTTTCCTCCGTAAAAGAGGTGTTCGACGAGCTGAAAATAGAGGGCATAGACCTTATTTCGCTGGCGAAAAGAGAGGAAGAGGTGTTTCTGCCCGAAAGAAGCGAACCCGTGGTGCTTGCAAAAAGCGATTACTGCTTGCGAATGTTGCAACGAATCCGCGACGAGGCGCACCGCTATGCGATAACCTATTTCCGAACCCTTCACGGCAAGCGGTCGCTTTCTTCCGTTCTCGACGGTGTGAAAGGTCTCGGAAAGGTTAAAAAGCGCGCCCTTCTCGAAAGATTCAAAGACCTCGGCGGCATAATTTCCGCAACGAAAGAAGAGTTGAAAGAGGTGGACGGCATAGGCGAAGTACAGGCGAAAAACATTATAGAAAAGCTTACGGAAGAGGGACTGATTCAAAAATGAAATACAAATTGTTTATAAGCGATTTCGACGGGACGCTGGGCAAAGCCCCCGGAATTATAGAGCCGGAAACGGTTGCCGCGATAAAGGAATACGAAAAAAAAGGCGGTATTTTTGCGATATGCACGGGTAGAATGTATTCTTCAATTCTGCCTGTTTGCAGAGAATACGGACTTAAAGGGCTTGTTATAAGCTATCAGGGTGCGATGATAAACGACGTTGCGACGGGCAAAAGCCTTTTCGAGGGCGGAATGGATTACCGCCTTGCGGCGGAGGTGGCGGATTTTCTGATTAAAAGCGGAATAACCTCTCTTGCGGATATAGACGACGTGATGCACCTATCCTGCAAGTGTAAGTATACCGATTTTTACGAAGCTGCCTGCAAAGTGCGCGGAGTGCATACTCCCGACCTTGTTGAGTACATCTTAAAAGAAAAGCGCACGGTGCTTAAAGTGGGCGGTATGGGAGAGCCGGACAAAATACGCCGCGTTACGGACGAAATAAATAAAAAGTACGCGGGCAAGCTTGTTGCCAACAACGGCGCGCCCATGCTCGTGGAGGTTGTGGATAAGCGTTACGACAAGAAATATTCCGTGGAATATCTTGCTAAATATTATAACGTTCCCTATTCGGAAGTGATAGCGGTGGGCGATTCAACAAACGATATAGAGCTTTTATCGGGAGAGTGGCACGGCGTTGCGGTGGGCGACGCGAGAGAAGAGCTTAAAGAGGTGGCAACGGAAATAACCGTTCCGTATGCCGACCGCCCCGTAGAGTATCTTTTGAGAAAATATTGTTTATAAACTAAAAAGGTGAATATATGGAAGAGAAAAAAATAAACGAATATGAAACAAAAGAAATTTTGCCGAATGCGGAAAGCGGAGAGAGAATTCTCCCCGTCGTGCCTCTTCGCGGCAAAGTTCTCTTTCCGAGAACGATTCTTAATTTCGACGTAGGCAGACCGATTTCGGTAAACGCCGTGGAGTCTGCGGAAGGATTTTTGTTTATAGCGGCGCAAAAGAACGCTTTTATAGACGCGCCGAGAAAGGCGGACATATTAAAAGTAGGCGTTATAGCGAGAATAAAGCAGGTTATAAAGGTTCAGGGCGGCAATATGAAGCTTTGCGTAGAAGCCGTTTCCCGCGCGAAGATAAAACAGTTTTGCGATACCAAAGATTATTATACCGCGGTGGTGGAGCCTGCGCCTTACGTTTGCGACGCCGACCCCGTGGAAACGGAAGCGTACTTCCGCGTGGCGAAGAACGCTTTTTACGAGTACACTCTTTTCGATAAGCGCATAAACAAAGAAATGCTTGCCACGATAACCGCGCTTACTTCTCCCGACGACTTTATGGATAACGCTATGTCCGTGGTGAACTTTAAGGAAGAGGATTGCCAAAAAATGCTTACGATAAGCGGCACGCTCGAAAGGCTTAAAGCTTTTGAAAAGCTTTTTACCACCGAACTCGAAATCGCGAAAGTGGAAAAGAAAATAGCGGGCAGAGTGCGCGGAAGCATAGATAAAAGCCAAAAAGAATTTTATTTGAGAGAGCAACTTAAAGCCATTCACACCGAACTCGGCGACGATCCCGAAGAGGGCGACGAATTAAGGGAGAGAATCCTTGCCAAAAAACTGCCCGCATACGCGGAAGAAAAGACTTTGAAGGAGCTTTCCCGCCTCGATAAAATAAATCCCTCTTCGCCCGAATATTCGGTAATTCTCAATTATATAGACTGGATTCTCGAACTTCCTTTTAACGAGCATACGGAGGATAACGAGGACCTTGCCGCAGCAAGCGCAATGCTCGACGCCGACCATTTCGGTCTGGAAAAGGTTAAAGAGCGCATCGTGGAATATCTTGCCGTTTTGCAGCTCACGAAGTCTATAAAAGGACCTATCCTTTGCTTCGTAGGCCCTCCCGGAGTGGGCAAAACCTCGGTGGCGACTTCGATAGCGCGTTCTCTCGGGAGAAAATTCGTGAGAATGAGTCTCGGCGGCGTTAAGGACGAAGCGGAAATCCGCGGACACAGAAAAACTTACGTAGGGGCTATGCCGGGGCGCATTATAACGGGGCTTAAAACGGCGGGTTCAAACAATCCCGTGTTCCTTTTAGACGAGATAGACAAGCTTTCTTCCGATATTCACGGAGATCCCGCAAGCGCGCTTTTAGAGGTTTTAGATCCCGAACAGAACGCCACTTTCCGCGATAGGTATATGGAAATCCCGTTCGACCTTTCCAAGGTTATGTTTATAACCACCGCGAACAGCGTTGATACCATACCTTATCCGCTGCTCGACAGAATGGAAATCATAGAACTTTCGGGCTATACGGACGAAGAGAAATTCCAGATAGCAAAAAGGTATCTCATACCCAAACAGATAAAAAACAACGGGCTTACGGAAAAGAAAATCGAAATAGAGGACGAAGCCGTTACCGAAATCATACGCGGATACACGGCGGAGGCGGGCGTAAGAAACTTAGAGCGCGAAATAAGCGGCGTGGTGCGCAAAATCGCGGTTAAATTCGCAAAGCACCCGCGCCTTAAAAAGCAAATCGTAAAGGAAACGGATATACCGGAGCTTTTAGGCGTGAGAAAACGTCTCGAAGAAGAGGTTATCGGCGGGGAAGTGGGCGCGTGTACGGGGCTTGCGTGGACGAGCGTAGGCGGCACCACTCTCACGATAGAAGCCGCGCTTATGAAGGGCAAGGGCGAAATTCTTTTGACGGGCAAGCTCGGCGACGTGATGAAAGAATCCGCGCGTGCCGCGATAAGTTATATCAGGGCGCACGCGGAAAACTATAAAATAGACGCGGAGAGGTTTGAAAACACCGACATTCACATACACGTTCCCGAGGGGGCTACGCCGAAGGACGGACCTTCCGCGGGCATAACCATGGCTACGGCGATTTTATCCGCGTTTACCGATAAACCCGTTAAAAAGGGCGTTGCCATGACGGGCGAAATAACCCTGCGCGGAAAAGTGCTTCCGATAGGCGGGCTTAAAGAAAAATCGCTTGCGGCTTTCAGAAAGGGAATAAAAACGGTTATTATTCCGCGCGCGAACGAAAAAGACCTTGCGGATATTCCAGAAGAGGTTAAAAAGGCGATAACCTTCGTTCCCGTAACGGACGCGGACGAAGTGTTTACCGTTGCGATAGGTGATTTATGAACTTGAAACCCGCACAATTTATAACGAGCGCCCCTGACGGCTCTAAATTTTACAAAACGAATAAGCCGATAATCGCGGTGGCGGGCAAGTCCAACGTGGGCAAGTCCTCGCTTATCAATATGCTTGCGGGCAACAAAAAGCTCGCAAGAACTTCCGTTACGCCCGGGCGTACGCGGCTTATAAATTATTTCGATTTCGGCGAGTTCGTGCTTGCCGATCTGCCGGGGTACGGCTTTGCAAAGGTCAGCAAGGCGGAAAAGGAAAAGTGGGGCAGGCTTATGGAAGAGTTTTTGCAAAAGGAAAAACTTACTTTGCTTATATCCCTTCTCGATATTCGTCACGAACCGACCGCGGACGACTATACTATGGCGAACTACGTTTATCATTACGCTATTCCCACCGTTTTCGTTGCGACCAAAGCGGATAAACTACCCAAAACGCGCGTAAAACCGGCGGCGGCGAAGCTTGCTTCCTGCATGAAAGTGGGTGTAAAGGACGTTATATCTTCTTCCGCGGAAACGGGCGCGGGGAAAGCGGAAATTTTTGCGGCGATAGAGGCGGCGATAAAGGCGGAAAAGCTTTTCGGACGCGAAAAAGAGGATGCGGATGAGGGCGAAGAAGAAAAATCTTTGTTATGACGAAAAAAGGAAAAATTCTTCGGAAGCGGGAGCAAGAAGCGCGGCTCAGAATGACGGGGAAATAAGATTCTTCGAAGACTGTTGCAAAAGGCACGGCTTATAACGACCGATAAGAGAAAAAATAAAAAAACAAAACCGACGGACAAAAAGTCCGTCGGTCTTTCTTTCACTATGCTGTTTTAAATTTGCGGTATTACGTATTTTTTCGCATATAATTCCGCAAAAAATTTCGCTTTACTTATAAACCCTTAACGTGTCGGAAACTATCTTTACTTCAAAGGGTATGTCGTCGTATAGTTCGCCGTCTACGTTCACCGTGTAATTGCCTTTCGGATAAATTTTAATTTCTTCCGTCAGGTTGTGTATCGTCTGCGGGAATTCCATTATCTTGCCCTTTTTAAGCTTCAAAAACGCCCCGACAAGCTTTAATCCTTGAAGTTCTTTTATCGCCACGAAGTCGAGTTTTTTATCGGAAGCGTCGGCAACGGGGCAAATGGGTATTCCGCCGCCGTAACATTTGCCGTTAGCAACGCACGCTATAAAAGAACGGTAGCTGTGCTTTTCGCCGTTGAATTCCGCGTCGAAATCCGTCATTTTAAGGTGCAGCAAAGATTTTATAAGGCAAAGCGTATATTTGAATTTCGTTTTCTTTTTGCACTTTGCGTAGCGTTTTAATACGTCTACGTCTACGCCCGTGCCTATAATGTTAAGCCCGCGCACGGTAGGCATCTGCATAAAATCGGTGTATTGCGGCTTGCCGTTCAATATCACGTCCAAGGCTTCCACGGGGTCGAGCGGAAGATTAAGTGCGTCCGCATAGTCGTTTCCCGTGCCGCAGGGGATAATGCCGAGGGCAACTTTATCGAATTCCGAAAAGCCGTTTATAACCTCGTGCAGGGTGCCGTCTCCGCCGACGACTATTATATCCGTCGCGCCGTTTTTGATAAGCTGGTCTGTGAGCGCGGTGGCGTGATGCGGAGTTTTCGTCATGTGAATAACGTAAGGAACGCCCTTTTCCACAAGCCTTTTTTCCAGCTTCGGGAGAGCGCGTTTAATTTTCGTACCGTCTTTTCCGCCGGCGGCGGGGTTTACAATAAAATCCAACATTTCTTCATTTCCGATGCTTTTGTAAAGTAGCTAAATAATTTTACTACAAAACGATACAAATTACAACAATTTTATGATAAAATATTTATATGAAGGAATTATTGAGCGAAAAACTTTATAATCTTTCTCGCCTTACGATAAGGAAAACGGGCTATCCGCTGTATATTGTCGGCGGGTTCGTGAGAAACTTTTTTATCTGCGGAATAGCAGAGGGCGACATAGACCTTGCCGCCCCCGTTCCCGCGGAGACCTTTGCCGCGCTTGCGGAAGAAGCGGGGTATTCCGTCGCTGCGGTTTATAAAAGAACGGGTACGGCGGTAATCGTTTCCGAAGGGGAAAAGTACGAATATACCGCTTTCCGAAAAGAGATTTACGAGCGCGGCGGCAGACATTCGCCCGCTTTTACAGAGCCGACTTTCGATTTGGAAGAGGACGCGCGGCGGCGCGATTTTAAGTGCAACGCCGTTTATTACAACATATATAACGGCGTTTTGACCGACGTTCTCGGCGGCATAAACGATATAAAGGCGAAAGTTCTTAATACGGTAAAAGAGCCGGAAAAGGTTTTTGAAAGCGACGGATTGCGGCTTATGCGCCTTGCTCGGTTTTGCGGTGAACTCGGCTTTTCCGCGGGGAAAGAAGCCTTGGCGGCGGCAAATAAATACGCCGATAATATAAAAGACGTTTCGCCCGAACGGATATTCGACGAGCTTAAAAAAATTCTCGAATCGGATAAAAAGTACGGGTTTTCCGATAAAGAGGGGCATTATACGGGGCTTAAAGTGCTTTCCGAAATCCGCGTTTTAGACAGGCTTCTGCCCGAACTTACCGCGGGGAGAGGAATGGCTCAACGCGCGGACTATCATAAGCACGACGTTTTGGAGCATAGTCTTAAAACGGTTTTTTATGCGGAAAAAGATATTCGCCTCGCCGCGCTTTTCCACGACGTGGCAAAACCATATTGCAAAATAAATTACGGCGAATATTACGGACACGCGGAAGTCGGCGAAAAGATGACGAAGCGTATTCTTACCGCGTGGAAGGCAGATAAAAAAACGATTAAAGAAACGGCTTTTCTCGTGGGGGCGCATATGCTCGACATCGATTGCGGCGAAAGCGAAAGAAAGGTGCGCGCCTTTATTGCGGAAAATTACCCGCTCGTGCCGAAGCTTTTAGCCCTTAAACAGGCGGATTATTCGGCAAGCAAAGAGGACGGGGCAGTCAGCCCGACGGTTGAAAAGTGGCGGGCGATTTTAAAAAAGATGCAATCGGATGGCACGCCATTTACCTTAAAGGACCTTAAAATAACGGCGGCGGAACTTATGGAAGAGGGCTTTTGCGGGGAAGATATAGGCAAAGAACTGAACAAGCTTCTTTCGGTTTGCAGAGAGTTTCCCGAGCGTAACGAAAAAAATTATCTTCTGCAAAGATCGAAAAAGGATTTCGGCAAAGGCAGGTAAGCGGCGCGGGGTGCAATTTTCCGTTTGCGGCGGCGAAAAACTAAACATTTTGCCGTAAAACCTCGCTTTTTTGGCGGCGCGAAGCTTTAATTTCTTCGGGAAACGCGTTTTTTTATTGACAATAAGGAAAAATATAAGTAAAATAGACGTAAGATGAAATCGACGGGAGGTCGTACTGTATAAATGAAAAGATTTTTCAAAGTATTTGCAAACGCCGTGGTAGCGGTGATGTTGTGTTGTTTTGCGGCTGGGTTTGCCGCTTGTGAAAAGACTAATACCATGGTCGTCAGGTTCTCCGCGGGGGACGGCGAATATTCGCTTACGTTAAAGCTTTACCCCAATCTTGCGGAAAACACCGTAAACAAAATTATGAAATACGCAAAAGACGGGCTTTACGACGACGCGATTTTTTACACTATGGAAGGATACGGTTCGCAGATAATGGTAGGCGACCTTAAAGCGGACGGACAGGAAGTAGTTTTCAACGACGTTTTCCCCGAAATTACCGGCGAATACGAGTATGCGGGGCATACGGGTTCCGATTTGAAGAATAAAAAAGGTTCCGTAGGGCTTTGGAGAAGCTGGTTTGCGAACGGTTCTTACTCCACAAGCTCTTCCGCTTCCGAAACGGGCAGAGGAACTTGGTATCTTCCCACCTCGGACATATCTTCTTATAACGGATATTTCTGCGTGTTCGCAACCTACGACACGAGCGACAGCGCGAATAACGAAGCGATAACCGCGCTTACCACGCTGTTCTCTTCTTCGGAAAGCTACGAATATTACCGCGTGTATTACACGGGAACCTACGACGAAGCAAAGACTGACGAAAACTACGGTCTTACCTTCCATTGCGTAAAAGAATCCGCTTATAACGAAGATTCCATAACCGACCTTTTCGAGGCTTCGGACGACGCCGACAAGAGTCAGCTCGTAAGATACAACAGCACGAGAGTAAAACTCCCCGTAGAGCTTTCCGCAAAGATAATAAGCGTTACGGTAAAATAAGCGTTGCTGTTTAAATGAGAAGCGATTTTTTAGAAGAAATTGCTTCGAGATATGAAAAAAATTATAAAAACAACCCCGATAGGCATAAAAGTCCATTGGGGTTGATTTTTAGTATGAGACTGATTATCGTAGGCTCCCTCGGGGAGGGAGCTGTCGACGAAGGCGACTGAGGGAGATAGCTTTGTATAAAAAATAAAGAAAGCGATAAACTCCTTCCACCGCTTATGCGGTCCCCCTCCCTCAAAGAGGGAGACTTTTAACGTAATGCCGATAAGTGTATATTCTTACAAACTCGGGTACGCACACTATCGAGATGAAAATGTTTATGTGCTTTTTTTCTTGTCGATACAGGTTTTTACTATCATATCAATATATTCGCATACGCCGCGAAAATTTGTGTTAATTTGACGATTCGTAAACCTAATCACTTTCAGGTCGTATCCTTCGAGAATTTCGGTTCGGAATTCATCTTTTTGCTTTCCGTTTTCGGTGTAATGACGAGAGCCGTCTATCTCTATAATCAATTTTGCTTTATAGCAATAAAAGTCCGCAATAAAGTTGTCTATTGCCTTTTGACGTTGAAACCTAACTTCGTATTTAGATAAAAAGTCGTACCACAAACGGTTTTCCTGCGGCGTTGCGTTTTTGCGTAAAGTCTTGGCGAGGTTAATATTTCTTTTGTTATAAACGAGCGACATATTCGTTTTTCCTCTTGCAGCCTCTTTTTATACAAGCAACATTCTGCCCGTGGGGGTAACGCCCGTTGCAAGCGAATATAAATCGGCGGCAAGCGCGTCCTTTTCCAGCGAAAGCAGGGCGGCGCGGCTTAAATTCGCTTCGTCGTTCTTTCTCGTAATCACCGGAATTTCCGCACTTTCGGAAAGTATTTTTATAATATCCGTTTTATCGGCGTTTACCGCAAGCACCTTTGCGTAAAGCCCGCTTTTAAGACAGTCCGAAACGAAATCCGCTTTAATTCCCAAAAGATTGTTTATTAAAATTCTCCTTATTCTCGTTGCGGGGTAACGCTTCGTGGCGACCTTCGCCACAAGTCCTTCCACCGTTTTATTGTCTTTCGAAAGGGCTTTTATTCTGTTTTCCAGTCCCTCCGTGCAGTCTGCTATTTCCGCCATATCCTCTTTATTCGCCGTGTAAAGCGCGGTCATAATCATTTTATCGAAGGCAAACGGATATTCTTTAAGGTCCTCGTAAACGAACGGCGGCAGGCACTTTTTAAGTTTTTTCCGCTCGCCCGATTTTAACGCCGTGCGGATACTCGTCGCGCTCGTTATTCCCTTTTTAAGCTCCGTATCGTTATGGTCGCCCGTCCATAGCATAGGGTAAAGTTTAAGCTTTTCCCCGAAAAAGAGGTTTGCCTTTGCGTATTCGAGCGCGAGAATGTTGTTCGGTGAAGAAATAAGCTTTTCGTCGAATCTGCCGCCGAGCGATTTAACCGCCTCGAATTTAGCTTTTGCAAGCGAAACCCCGCGTTCGAGTTCCGCTTTCAGCGCGCGTTTAAAATTTTTGCTTTCGTCGTTCATCGCGCGGGCAAGCTCTTCGTATTCTTCTTTCGTTCCGCTTTCCGTGCCGAAGCAAATGCCTTCCGCACAGTTCAGCGCGGAAATTATTCCCACCGCGCCCTTTGCAAAGATTTCCGCATTAGCGGAAGAAAAAACGGCGGGAAGCTCTATAACGGCGTCCGCCCCCGCAATAATGGCGTGTCGCGCCCTTAAAAACTTATCGAGAACGGCGGGTTCTCCGCGTTGCGTAAAGTTCCCGCTCATCACCACTATAACGCGCTCCGCGTTCAGTTCGTTCTTTATAAAATTCAGGTGTTTGACGTGACCGAGGTGAAGAGGATTGTATTCCGCAATCGTTGCGCAAACTTTCATAGGGGTGCCTCCTTGTAAAATTTCGTTTATCCGCAAAGTCTTTCGCGGCGGGATTCGCGATTTTTGCGAAAATATAACCAAAAGCTTATAAAGCGGTTTACTTTTCTCAAAAAATGTTGTAAAATAAAACCGTTCGCGGATATTCGCGTAGAAACGGGGGAAGATGCCTCTTTTTCTACCAAAGATATTGTACAACATTTCGTAAAAAATACAAAACGAAAAATAAAAAAAGGCGGATAAAGGGTAATTTTTATGGCAGACATTCTTAAAAGCATAGTAGACAGGGCTAAAAGCCTTAACAAAAACATCGTTCTTACCGAGGGAGAGGACGCGCGCGTGGTAAAAGCCGCCGCGGAAGCTTCCAAAGAGGGTATCGCAAGAATAACCCTTCTCGGCAACCCCGAAGAGATTAAGAAAAACAATTCCGAAATCGACCTTTCGGGCGTAACCGTGGTAGACCCCGTTACGGATGAGAGAACGGAAAAATACGCCGAAATGCTTTTTGAAATCAGAAAGGGCAAAATAAACAAAAAGACGGGCAACCCCGAATACGAGGACGTTGCCGCGGCTAAAAAAGCCATTCTTAAAGACTACGCGATGTACGGCGCGCTCATGCTTAAAGCCGGCGACGTGGACGGTATGGTTTCGGGCGCGTGCCATTCTACGGCGAACACCCTTCGTCCGGGGCTTCAGGTAATCAAAACCGCGGCGGGAATAAACACCGTTTCGAGCAGCTTCGTTATGGTTGCGCCCGCGGGCGAAAACAAGTATAACCCCGACGGCGTGGCGGTGTTCGGCGACTGCGCCATAAACATAGAACCCGACGCGCAGCAGCTTGCGGACATAGCGATTTCTTCCGCGGAAACGGCAAGAACGATAGCGGGAATAGAGCCGAGAGTCGCAATGCTTTCTTTCTCTACCAAAGGTTCCGGCAACGACGACAAATATTTCAAGTCCGTTCCCAAAATGCAGGAAGCCACCGCTTTGGCAAAAGCCGCCGCTCCCGATCTTATCGTAGACGGCGAATTCCAGTTCGACGCCGCCGTAGCTCCCGAAGTAGGCAAGCTCAAAGCGCCCGATTCCGAAGTTGCGGGACACGCGAACGTGTTTATATTCCCCAACATCAACGCGGGCAATATCGGCTATAAAATAGCGCAGCGTTTCGGCGGATATATGGCGCTCGGTCCTATATGCCAAGGCTTTGCGAAGCCCATTAACGACCTTTCCCGCGGCTGCAATTCGGACGACGTTAAAGCGGTTGTGGCAATCACCGCCCTTCAAGCGAAATAACGGCGGAATAATTTTCGACCGAAAAAAGCGGACGACGAGCAAAAAAGCGCGAACGCCCGCGCTAAATTAAAGGATAAACGGAGAATAAAAGATGAAAATACTCGTAATAAACGCGGGAAGCTCTTCCCTTAAATATCAGCTTATAGATATGGATAACGAAAGCGTTATCTTAAAAGGTCTTTGCGAAAGAATCACTTTCAAGGGCGGCAAGCTCACGCAGAAAACTTTCGACGGCAGAGAAACGGTCATCGAGCAGGATATGCCCACTCATAAAGAGGCTATGCAGCTCGTTCTCGGCGCGATGCTCGACAAGGAAAAGGGCGCGCTCGGAAGTATAGAAGAAATCGGAGCGGTGGGGCACAGAGTTCTCCATTCGGGCGAGGACTTCAAGCATTCCGTCGTTATAGACGACGAGGTTATAAAAATCTGCGAAAAGAACGCGGAACTCGGACCGCTTCATATGCCCGGCAACATAGCCTGCATCAAAAGTTGCAGAGAGGTTATGAAAGGCGTGCCTATGGTAGCCGTTTTCGATACGACTTTCCATTCTACCATGCCCGCAAAAGCTTATATGTACGGTATCCCGTACGAAGTTTACGATAAGTATAAAATAAGAAAGTACGGCTTCCACGGCACTTCCCACAAGTTCGTTTCGGAAGAGGTCGGCAAGCTTCTCGGCAATAAAAACGCGAAAATGATTATCTGCCATCTCGGCAACGGTTCTTCCGTTTCAGCGGTAAAAGACGGCAAATGTCAGGATACCTCTATGGGGTTTACCCCTCTCGAAGGTCTCGTTATGGGAACGAGGAGCGGCGATATAGATCCCGCGGCGGTAGACTTTTTGCGCGTTAAGGTGGGATTAAAGCCGGAAGAAGTGGTGGATTATCTTAACAAAAAGTGCGGCATTATGGGAATCAGCGGATTTTCCAGCGATATGCGCGATTTGACCGCGGCTATGAAAGAGGGCAACGAACGCGCGAAGCTCGCCATAGAAATGCTTGCTTACAGGGTTAAAAAATACGTCGGCAGCTATCTTGCCGCGCTCAACGGCGCGGACGCAGTCGTCTTTACCGGCGGAATAGGCGAAAATTCGCCGCTTACGAGAAAGCTCGTTATGGAAGATATGGAATATTGCGGCGCGATTCTCGACGAAAAGAAAAACGAAACGCGCGGGGAAACCTTTATCAACGCGAAAAATTCCAAAGTCAAAATCGTCGTGTTTCCCACTAACGAAGAGCTTTCTATCGCGAGAGAGACCAAAGAGCTTACGAGCAAATAATAAATTTTCGGGTAATTTTGCGCGGCAAACCTTTGTTAAAGCGCGAAAAAACGGATAACCTATTTGAAAAATCGGCTTTAAATTGCAAAAAACGGGTAAAATCGTTGACAAGGTTTTTCAAATGTTATATACTTGATAGGCTATAATTCTTAAAGGCGTTTATGATTTTTGATTTAAGAGAACTTATAAGAAGCGGAAAAACCACTAAAACCTTCTACTTCGAGTACGAAGCGGAAAAAGGGCTTGTAGATTTGCCGCTCGTGGAGACGGAGGGCCCCGTAAAGGTGACGGGCGAAATTACGCTGACGGGCGATAATTCCGCGGTTATCGAAGGGGAAGTCGCGTTTTCGCTTAGAGGTTGTTGCACGAGATGCCTTGAAGAAACGCAACATGAATACGCGTGCGAGTTTTTTGAAGAGGTAAACGGCGACGACGATTGCCCCTACAAGGTAGTAAACGGCAAGGTAGACGTTAAGAAAATAGCTAACGATACGGTTATAACCAACCTCCCGATAAATTTCCTGTGCAGAGAAGACTGCAAAGGTTTATGCGTCGGGTGCGGCGTGAATCTCAATCACGACGAATGTAAATGTAAATAAAGGAAAGGTACGATACAATGGCAGTACAGAAAAGTAAAACTTCTAAACAGAGAACGAACACCAGATACGCGCAGTGGAAGCTGGAAGCTCCGAATCTTTCGGAATGTCCCCAGTGCCACGAGCTTAAAGCTTCTCATAAAGTTTGTCCCAAGTGCGGTTATTACGACGGCAAACAGGTGGTAGACGTTTCCGCCAAAGAAAAGAAAGACTAATCGGGCTTTTGCTTAAAAGCGGGAAAAAGAAGGTTTTAAGACTTTCGATACTTAACGGTAAGCGAATGCGCAGGGAAAAAGTTCCCCGCGCATTTTTCCGTACGCGAATTGCGGCGATAATCGGTGTCGCGGGCTAAAAGCTTTTGTCCCCGCGCGGAAAGCGAAAAAAACGACGCTTCCCGAGGCGAGCGGCGGGGCAGAGAGCGTGCAAAAAAGCGGCGTATAAAGTGCGCGGAGAGCGGCAAAGAACGATTGAAATAAAGGTCTATTTAAATCGTTTGCGTTTTTCCGCTTGTTCGTGCTAAAATTAACTTTGAAATTTCAGGAGAAAGGGCGAGGAAGAAAACCTCTGCCCGAAGCATCGGAGGGTAAATGCCTTTACTGACGGCGGAAAACGTAAGTTTTTCCTACGATAAAAAAATCAACGTTTTATCTGACGTGAATTTCACCGCGGAGCGCGGCGAATATATAGCCGTAATCGGGCATAACGGTAGCGGCAAGTCTACGCTTGCCAAGCTTTTTAACGCCCTTTTAATACCCGATTCCGGAAAAATCACCGTAGACGGCTTTTCTTCTTCCGATAAAAAATCGCTGTTCGAGATAAGAAAAAGGGTGGGCGTGGTTTTTCAGAACCCCGATAACCAGCTGGTCGCTTCTATCGTAGAGGACGACGTGGCTTTCGGTCCCGAAAATCTCGGCGTGAAAAGGGAAGAGATAGGCAAAAGAATAGATTACGCGCTGAAAGCCGTGGGAATGGAGGAGTTTCGCAAAGCTTCGCCCGAAAGGCTTTCGGGCGGGCAGAAACAGAGAGTCGCCATAGCGGGGGTGCTTGCGCTTCGCCCCGAAATACTTGTTTTAGACGAATCCACAGCCATGCTCGATCCGCAAGGGCGAAAGGATATTCTTGCCGTGGCTAAAAAACTTTGCCGCGAAGAGGGCGTTACGGTAATCGCCGTAACCCATTATATGGAAGAGGTTCTGGAAGCGGACAGGGTTTACGTTATGGACAGGGGCAGGGTTGCGCTGTCGGGCGCGCCCGAATACGTTTTTTCCGATATGAAACGGATAAAAGGCTTCGGTCTCGAACTGCCGCTTGCGGGCTATATCGCGGAAAAACTGCGCGAAAAAGGGTTGCCGATAGCGGAAAACGTTTTAACGAGCGAGGCTCTTACGGAGGCTTTATGCGAATTGTTGCCGAAAGTTTAAGCTATATATACGGCGAAAAGAGCAAGTCCCTTGCCGTGCGCGCTTTAAACGGTGTTTCCGTAACGGTGGAAGAAGGGGATTTTTTCGGCATAATCGGAAAAACGGGCAGCGGAAAATCCACCTTCGTTCAGCACCTTAACGGGCTTATAAAGGTACAGAAAAATTCGGGAAGCCTCGTCGTAGGGGAATACGATTTAACGGATAAAAAGTGCGATTTCCGCGCCGAACGGGCGAAGGTCGGTATGGTTTTTCAGTACCCCGAATATCAGCTTTTTGCGGAAACGGTGGAAGCGGACGTCGCTTTCGGAATAAAAAACTTTTTCCCGAACGAGAAAGAAGAGACGGTTAAGAAAAAGGTTAAAACCGCGCTCGAACTCGTGGGAATGGATTACGAAAAATATAAAGACAGGTCTCCGTTCGAGCTTTCGGGCGGGCAGAAGCGCAGGGTTGCGATAGCGGGCGTTATAGCCGTGCAACCCGAAGTTCTGGTGCTGGACGAACCCGTCGCGGGACTGGACCCCGTGGGTAAGCGCGAATTTATTTCGCTGCTGAAAAAACTGCACGAGGGATTCGTTAAAACCATCGTGATAGTTTCCCACGATATGAATATAATATCGGAAAATTGTAACCGCGCGGCGGTGTTTTCGGGAGGCAGAATAATCGCCTGCGGTACGCCGAAAGATATTTTTTCGGACGAGGAAGCGCTGAAAGGCGGTCTGGAACGTCCCGTAACGGCGGAGGTCGCCGCAGAGCTTTGCAAAAAGGGTGTTTATCTTCCCGATAACGATATGACGACGGAAGGCTTCGTGAACGCCGTTTTGTCGGCGGCATTAAAAGGCGGGGAGGGCGAAAAGTGAAAGACGTAGCTTTCGGTCAGTATTACCCCGCGGATTCTTTCGTTCACAGAATGGACGCGAGAGTGAAGATTTTAATCGCGATTGCCTATATCGTGGCGACGTTTTTGGTTACGAGCTACCATTTTTTGGGGTTCGCGGCGTGTCTTTTGTTCGTGGTGGTTGCCACCGCGCTTTCCAAGGTGCCTTTTTTCAGAGTGCTTAAAAGCATAAAAGCGGTGCTGTTT
>CAKQEE010000004.1 GCA_934230055.1 uncultured Clostridia bacterium | reverse complement strand
GGTAACAACCACCTCTATCAGGACGGCGAAAACGGCGCGATTTACAACGCGGAAAGGAACATTCTTATATACTATCCCGCGTGCAACACGCAGGAAAGTTATACGGTTCTTTCCACAACGGTTACGATCGGCGAACAGGCTTTCTTCGAGAATCAATATCTCAAAACGATTAACCTTAACGAAGGACTCGTTAAGATAAGCGACTACGCGTTCGGCGTTTCGCAGGAAGCGCGCACTACCGCGCTTACGGGTATAGAAATTCCGAGTACCGTTACCGAAATAGGCAAGAAAGCTTTCTTCGGCGCGACTAATCTCGAAACCTTGACCTTTGCAAAAGACGAAAAAGGCAACTGCGCGTTGGAGAGAATAGGCAACGCGGCGTTCCGTCATTGCTCTTCTCTTATCGAAGTGGAATTGCCGTTCGGCTTGCAGGTTCTCGGCGAGAACGAGGGTTGGTCGGACGACGACGCCGAGTATAACGCATCCGTATTCTACGATTGCGCTTCGCTCGAAAAAGTAACCCTCCCCGGTAACGTTATGGATCTCCAAAGCCACGTGTTTGCGGAATGTCCTTCTCTTACCACGGTCATCATACCGGAAGGCAGCGCGTTTGCAAGAATCGCTTACTATGCGTTCTATAACAGCGGACTTACTTCCATAGACTTTACCAACGCGAAAGGCTTGGTAACGATAGATAACCACGCGTTCGACGGTTGTGCGGACCTTGCGGAAATCAAGTTCTCCGATTCGACAAACAACCTCGAAATTCTCGAATACGCATTTGCGGGAACGGCGGTTAAATCGCTCGATCTCCCCGCGTGCGTAATAAAAATCGGCGACCATGCGTTCTATAACGTATCCGCATTGGGCAAAGTAAACGTAGCAAGCGGCAGCATTCTTGAAGAAATCGGCGCGTATGCGTTCAGCGGTACCTCTTTAACCTCCTTCAACTTCTCCGCTACGGAAAGCCTTAAAGAAATAGGCGCGTACGCGTTTACGGAAACGGGTATAACCGCCGTAGTTCTCGGCGATTCCGTAACGAAGATAGGCGATCACGCGTTCTACGGTTGCGAAAACGTCAAGGAATTCAAACTTTCGGAAGGTATAGAATCCATCGGCACTTATGCGTTTGCAAAACTTTCGCTTATCACGGCGGTTAAGGTTGCAGGTAACAACACCGTCATCGGCGAAAACGCTTTCGAAGATTGCTCCGCTCTTAAAGACGTGGAACTCGAATCCGGCGTTATCACGATAGGCAACAACGCGTTTGCGTTCACCGCCATCACCGACGTGGTTCTTCCCGATACCGTAACTACCTTAAGCGGTAACCCCTTCGGCGGTTGCCCGATAGAAAGCATAGAGGTTAAAGCGGAAGGCGCGGACATACTTTTCGACGAAGTAACCAAAACGCTTTATAACGGCGACAAGACGATACTTTATTATCAGACCACCGTTACGACGGGCGCGTTCGTCGTTCCCGAAAGCATAACCTCTATAATGCCCGGCGCGCTTGCGGGTTCGCATATCACTTCGATAACGCTTCCCTCGCAGTTCACGAGAATAGAGGATTCCACTTTCCGTAACTGTACCGAACTTAAATCGATAACGATCGGCAAGAATATAACCTATATCGGAGCTTCCGCTTTCGAGGGTTGTACTTCTCTCGAAACGATTACCTTTGAGCGCGGCGGCACGCAGGCGCTCCGCATTGCGGACAAGGCGTTCAAAGATTGTACCTCTCTTAAATCGCTTACCATTCCTCATCGTTTAAGGGACGGCGGCGAAGAGATTACCAAGACGAGATATTTGGATTTTATAGACGAGTATTACGACGAGACCTTCAACTGCGGCGGTCCCGGCATCGGAAGCAACGCGTTTGAAAACACCGGCATAGTTACCATAGACTACGAAACCTCTGCGGCGGACGGCATAAGCGATACGGGTTATCGCGGCAAGACGCTTGCGATCGGCGACGGCGCGTTCAAAAACTGTGCTTCGCTCACCAAAGTTACGCTTCCGAACTTTGTGTCTAACTCCGAAGAGTTCTATAAGAAAGAGGACATCGTGAAGCTCCCCGACATATTTACGGACGAGAATATGTGGGACATAGAGTCCGTGACGTACAACTTTATCGGAAACTACGCCTTCTACGGTTGTTCTAAACTCGTTTCCGTGATAATGCCCGAAACTACCGGTTCCGAATGGGATTGGGGTTTAAACGAATCGAGCAACTGCGTTATCGGCGCGCACGCGTTTGAAAACTGCACTTCGCTTACTAACTTCGGTTACGAAAACGGCGGCAAGTACGAATGGCCTTCCTATGCGAACGTTATTCAGAGCTATGCGTTTGCGAACACCGGTCTTACGGAAGTAATTCTTCCGCTCGTAGAAGATCCTATGAACCCCTTCGACGACGGACCCGTTAAATACTCCATAGACGAATACGCGTTCTACGGCTGCAAGAAGCTCGTGAATTTCGAGATGCACGGCAATATGTCTTACCTCAGCGACGGCGGCACCCCCGTACTCGGCAAATACGCGTTTAAGGACTGCACCGCTTTAACGGCGGCTATATTCGACGATATGTACGCGGTTATGGACGGCGCGTTTGAAAACTGCACCGCGCTTAAGAAAGTGGAAATGACTTTCAGAGACAGCCATATCTGGACGCCTTTAACCGAATACAGAATGGTAGGCGTAAACGCGTTCAAGGGTTGCTCCTCGCTCACTTCGGTAGACCTTAAAGGCGAGCTTCAAAACATCGAAGCGGGCGCGTTCGAGGGTTGCTCTTCGCTTATGAATATCGTAATCCCTGACGACGTTACGACCGTATCCGCCACCGCGTTTGCGGGTTGGAAGTCTTCGCAGAAAATAACCGTTCCGTTTAAGGACGCGGATTCCGTCATCGGCGGTTACGCGAAAGGTTGGAGCGCGAACGCTACCGTAGTTTATAACGGTTAGGCGAAGGCACGGCAAGCCGAAAAGGAAAGGCTATTTAAAAAACGCAGCGAATAATTTTTTCGCAAAGCAAAAAACTAAATTAGCGGACGTAAAAGTTCGCTGAACGAAAAATTACGGGCAAAGTCGTTCGCAAAACTAAAATTTTCGGACGGAGAAACCCGTAAAAGCGGATTTTTCTATCGGGAGCCGCGCCTTGCGGCGGCTCCCGTTAGTTTTTTTTATAAACATAGCTTTGCCCCCTTGTCGATATTTGACATACGGCGGCGAAAAATGTTAAAATTTACTGTATACCGGAATTTTTCCGAACGGCTTTTTACTTCGTAAAAGAGCGTTGCGAAAAGGCGCGTTCGGAGAAAAACTTTTCGCCCCTCGAATTTTAATTTTCGGGGCGCATATAAACGAGATTACGAAAGCTACTTATCGGAGGTATTATGAACGAATCCGTATTTCGGTTATATTACGGAAAGCTTAAACGGAGCGCGTGGTTAAAGTCCTTGTTGTGGGGGCTTGTTTTCGGCTCTGCCGCGGCGTTTGTCGCGGGGCTTATAACGTGGCTCGGCTACGAAAAAGGCTTTTTGATAACGATAGCCGTTTTTGTCGCGGTTACGGCGATCGCAACGCTTATCGCATATCGCTTTTTCTTTCGCCCCACGGAAAAAGACGTGGCACGTTGTATAGACGCTTTGGGCTTGGAAGAAAGGATGATAACTATGCTCGAACTCGAAGGAAGCGACGACTATATCGCTCTTCGCCAGAGGGAGGACGCCAAAACCTCGCTTGAAAGCTTCGGAAACAAAAAGCTCGGCGCAATCGTTTCCGTAACGCTTGTCGTTATCCTTACGGTTTGCGCGGTGCTTGGCTTTACGGCGACTACGGTTACGGGACTTTCCGATTTAGGCGTTATAAAAAGCGGCGCGGAGCTTATAGACGAAGCCGCGGGCAGGGATCCCAAAAACTACGTTACGGTTTATTACGTAGCGGGTAGCGGCGGAAAAATAGAGGGCGAAACCGAACAGAAGATAAGAAAGAACGATACCACGGAGATCGTTATGGCGGTTCCCGATTCGGGATATAGGTTCTTCGGCTGGACGGACGGATACGAATATCCTTACCGCAGCGACGACAACCTTTCGGAAAGCAAAACCTTTACCGCGCTTTTTTATAAGACGGACGCGGACGGCGCGGAGGACGAGCCTGCGGGCGACGAATCGGACGATCAACCGCCCGAGGACGGAAACGACACGGAAGACGAAAATCCACCGTCTCCGAGTACGAATCCCGCAAACTACGATTACGTTGTGGATTGGACGATACATTACAGCGATATTCTCGGCGAATATTACGAAGAGGCTATGAAGCAGCTTGCGGAAAGCGGAGAACTTTCGGAAGAATTAAGAAAATTTATTGAAAGCTATTTCAATTCATTAAAATAAATTTATAAAGAGAGAGTGATTATTATGGTAAACGAAGAGGATATCAATCAGTTCAGCAAACAGTGCGAAAAGATTTTCGAGCAGATAAGAAGAGACGTCGTCGGTATGGAGGACGTTGTGGAATCCACCATCATCGCGATGATAGCAAGCGGTAACATACTGCTCGAAGGCGTTCCGGGGGTTGGCAAAACCAGACTCGTAAGAACGCTCGGAAGAGTTTTCAATCTCCCGTTTTCGCGTATACAGTTCACGCCCGACCTTATGCCGGCGGACGTTACGGGTACCAACATCATCGTTAAAGACGACAAGGGGAATTCTTCTTTTAATTTCCAACCCGGTCCCGTATTCAGCAATATAGTTCTCGCGGACGAAATCAACCGTGCAACGCCTAAAACGCAATCCGCGCTTCTCGAAGCGATGCAGGAACACACCGTTACCGTTATGGGCGTATCGAGAAAGCTTAACGAGCCGTTCTTCGTTCTCGCAACGCAGAACCCGATAGAGCAGGACGGTACTTATCCGCTGCCCGAAGCGCAGATGGACCGTTTTATGTTTAAGCTTATCGTAAAAAATCCTAACCTCGACGAGCTTATGAGCATAGTCACCATGACGCAGAAAACCATGGAAGAAACGGCAGACGCGGTTTGTTCGGGAGGAGATCTTCTCGCAATGAGAAAAACGGCGAATCAGATTCCCGTGGCGGAAGAGGTTTTGCGTTACGCTATGGTGCTTTGTTCCGCAACTCACCCCGACAGCGACTGCGCGACGGAAGCTTCTAAAAAATACGTCCGCCTCGGCGCAAGCCCGCGTGCCGCGCAGTCACTCGTTTCCGCGGCGAAGGTTCGCGCGCTTATGAACGGCAGATTTAACGTTTCTTATAACGACCTCAACACGCTTGCGTATCCCGTTTTAAGGCATCGTATCAAACTTAACTTCGAGGCGATTACCGAAAGAGTTTCCGCAGACGACGTTATCACGATGATTATAGACGAGCTGAACGGCAAAAAGAGCGTTAAAGCCGATTCCGCCGTTAAAGAAACAGCAAAAGAAGATAATACCGAAGCTCCCGCGAACGAGGGAGAAACGAAGAAATCGAGGAAGTTATTCGGGAGAAAATAATAAATAATGTCAAAGTCGTATCTTAACGACGAATTTTTCAGTCGGCTGGAAACGCTCGCGCTTAATCTGCGGGCGGATCTCGCGGGGTATTTCGGCGGAAAACACTTGGTTAAAACATACGGTCAAACGGTGGAGTTTGCCGATTTCCGCGAATATATGCTCGGCGACGATATCCGGCGTATAGACTGGAATCTTTACAGTCGTTTTGAAAAATTTTATATCAAGCTTTTTTCCGACGAAAGGCAAATGCGGGTGAGTATTTTTCTCGATTGTTCCGCTTCTATGGGACAGGACAATCCGAATAAATCCGCATACGCCGTCGGCGTTGCCGCCGCGCTCGGCTTTCTTGCCGTGCATAATACGGATAAGGTTTCGTTTAAGCTGATGAAGGGCGACGTTTCGGAAGATCCTTTCGGTACAATCGTCGGCAAAAAAACCTTTTTCAACGCCGTGGGCAGTTTGGAAAACCTCGAATTCGGCGGCGAAACCGACCTTTGCTCCGCGATAACGTCTTCGGACGTCGGCACTAACGACGGACTTTCGGTTATCATTTCCGATTTTTTTACGGACAGCGACTGGAAAAAGGCGGTAGATTACCTTATTTATAAAAAGCAGCAGGTTTTGCTCGTTCAGGTTTTAACGCCCGAAGAGATAGAACCAGCTTATATGGGTAGAGTGCATTTGATGGATTCGGAAGCGTTGGATTTTGCCGACGAACGCAATCTTAAAGTGCGCATTACGGGCGGTTTGCAGGCGGCTTACGACGAAGCCCTTAAAAATCTTATCGACGACGCGAGAAGCTTTTGCCATAAGCGCGGCGCGGAGTTCATAACGGTACGAACGGACGTTCCGATAGAAAAAATGCTATTTAAAGAGTTGTTTAAGGTAGGTATAATGGAATGAAGTGGCTAGCTCCTTTGGGTTTTTTGGGACTTTTAGGACTTCTCGTTCTTCTTCTTATATATCTCATTAAACCCAACTTTCAAAAGAAAGCCGTTTCCAGCACGTACGTGTGGAAATTGAGCTTAAAACTTAAAAAAAGAAAAAATCCTGTAAACCGCTTGCAGGACGTACTTCTTCTGATATGTCAGATAGTGGCGATTCTTTCCTTTACGCTCGTTATGGCGCAGCCCGTTCTTCACGATTTCAGCGATGAAAACACGGTGCGCAAAATCGCCGTGATAGACGCTTCTGCCGCAATGCGTGCGGAATACGAAGGCGAAACGCGCTTTGAGAGAGCCGTAAACGAGGTGCGCGCTCTCGCGGAGGACGCCGTGAACAAAGAGGGCGAAAT
Organism: uncultured Clostridia bacterium; assembly: GCA_934230055.1. Taxonomy (GTDB): domain Bacteria; phylum Bacillota; class Clostridia; order Christensenellales; family Borkfalkiaceae; genus UBA1259. The sequence goes on along the minus strand of CAKQEE010000004.1, from coordinate 17,581 downwards.
AACGGTTATTCTTGCCGGCGAAAAGGCGGAATTCGTTTCCGTGCGTACGAACAAAAAAACGATAGACGAGCTGAACGCTTCGCTGGACGAGCTTTCCGGCGCGGACGGAATTTCCTTCCCCGAGGACAGTTGTTCTTTCGGCGCGGCGGATATAGACGGCGCGATGTCTCTTGCGGAGCAGGTTTTGGAACAGACTCCGCACGCGCAGGTGCTTTTTTATACTTCCAAAACGTATATAAGCACCGGCAAAGTAGAAGTGATTAACGTTGCCGGCGATTTGGAATACAACGTTGCAATACTCGACAGCAGGGCGGTGCTTAACGAAAACTACTATACTTTCGAGGTGGACGTGGCAAGCTACGGAAGGGCTTCTTCCGTAACCGTGAACGTAGAAGTTTACGACGCGAACGACACGGCGGGCAACACGCTTAAAACCAGCCTTAACGTGCAGATAGGCGGCGAAGAGGTTAAAACCGTCAAGTTCGATAAAGACGCGGATCTGATAGTAACCGCTTACGGATACGCATACGTTTATATAACGGAAAACGATTCTTTTTCTTACGACAACAGCTTTTATATTTACGGCGGCACGAAGGAAGAGATAAAGATTTTGTACGCGAGCAGTATTCCGAACAAATTTTTCAGGGGCAGCTTATACGCTTTGAGAGACGCCCTGGCTTCCCGCTGGTCGATAACGATAGAAACGGTAGACGCTTCTACGGAATCGAATATCCCGACTTCCGGATACGATTTTTACATTTACGAAAAAACGACGCCCAAAACCATGCCGAAAGACGGCGCGGTGCTTTTCGTCGCTCCGACGAGAATGCCCGCGGGCAGCGGCGTGAGCGTGGGCAGCTCCGTAAGAAGCGGCAACTTTACCCTTAACACGGTGGGCGAGCATACCGTAACGGACGGTTTGAACGCGGACGGCGTACTCGTTACCAAAATTTCCGAAATTACGGTAAACGACGAGTACGAGGTTTTGCTTACCTGCTTTAAGGAAACCGCTCTGGCGGTGAAAAACGAGGCGAAAAGTAAAGTGGCGATAATAGGCTTCGAGCTTCAAAACTCCGACCTTTCGCTTCTGCTTACCTTCCCGAAACTCTTTTTCAATCTGTTTAACTACTACTTTCCGTATACGGTAGAAGATTATAACTTCGAGGTAGGCGAAAAGGTAACGGTGAACGCGCGCGGCGAAGCCTTGAAGGTTTCGGGGCAGGGCGTGAACATAGAACTTAAAGAACTTCCGACGGAGCTTACCCTTTCCCGTTACGGAACTTACAGCTTCACGCAGGAGCTTATGACGGGCAAGACGGTTACGGAAAACGTATACGTTAAAATCCCCAATTCGGAAAGCGATTTTACCACGGAAGTGGAAGAACTTGCCAATCCGCACGTCGATAATTCTTCCGTAAAGGCGGACTACGACCTTTTGTTGTGGATTGCCGCGCTTTTGGTGCTTTGTCTGTTCGTCGAATGGGCAATTAACAGTCGTCTGCAATAGCTGGAGGAGAAGATATGTATAATTTTAAGATAACGTTTCAATATCCGTGGTTATTGCTTCTTCTTATACCCGCGCTATTCTTTACCTTTTTTCACTATTTCCGTTCGGTAAAAAAGTACCGCAGGAACAGAAACCGCATCACTTCGCTCGTTCTTCACGCGCTGATAATGGTGCTTTCGATAAGCGTTTTTGCGGGAATTAACTTTCGTTTCGACGTGCCGAACACTCAAAACCAGATAGTTCTTTTGGTAGATATGTCCGACAGCGGCGAGTCCGCTTCCGACAAGCGCGACGAGATAGTGAAAGAAGTTCTGGACGAAAGCCGTTCGCGTTACAGCGTCGGCGTGGTTATATTCGGTTACGATCAGGTGCTTGTGTATCCGCTCGGCACCGATACGGACGAGGCTTATAACAGATATTTGTCCTCTTCGCTTCCCGATACTTCCGCAACGGATATAGCTTCCGCGGTGCGGTATGCGAAAAATCTTCTTACTAATCCCGAAACCTCTAAATTAGTGCTTATATCGGACGGTTTGCAAACGGACGGAGACGCGCTTACGGCGGTTCGTAACGTTGCGGCGGAAGGCACCAAGGTAGACGCGATAACTCTTACCCGCGCGCAAACGGACGAAGTGGAAATAGCTTCCGTAAAAATTCCCGATTACAACGTGACGGTCGGAACCGATTTCGAGCTTACCGTAACGGTAAAAAGTACGATAGAATCGGACGCGGAAATAACCCTTTACGATAACGAAACGAGTACCGTTTTCGAGGGGTACGTAAAAAAAGGCACGCAGGAAATAAAACTGCCGCACAGCTTTTCCACCGCGGGTATGCACGAATTAAGAATAGGCATAACGGGCGGAAACGACACGTTTACGCAAAACAATACCTATAATACCTATGTAAAAATTGCCGTATTCGACCGGATTTTGGTCGTCGAACGCAATATGGGCGAATCGGATAACGTTGTGAGAATGATAAAAGACGGTACCGATTATACCGTAGACGTTCTCAATATCAAAAACGACGCGGAAAAATTGCCCAAAACGGTAACCGACTTCCGTATGTACGACGAGGTTATCCTTGTAAACATAGCTAACCGCGATATGCCGAAGGGCTTTGCGGAAAATCTTAATTCTTATGTGTACGATTACGGCGGCGGACTTTTCACCGTCGGCGGCAACGACGAGAATGGCGAGGCGAACGCTTACGACAGAGACGATATGGCAGGCACGCTGTATCAGCAGATGCTCCCCGTGCAGGCGATAAACTATACTCCGCCCGTCGCGGTTGCCTTCCTTTTAGACGTTTCGGGTTCTATGGATACGAAAGGGCCCGAAGGCAAAACCTATCTGGAACTTGCGAAAGAGGCTATCGCGGAAAGTATAAGGCACTCTTTGAGCGACAGGGACTACGCGGGTATTTATACCCTCGGCGATCCCGCGGAGGAGTTAAGTCAGGTTCTTCCCGTTCCGCGCCAAAGCACGATTATAGCTTCTCTTTACAAAAAAGATCATTATAACAGTAACGGCACGCCGTACGCTTCTTCAATAGACAAAGCGGCTACCGCACTCGGAGCGATATCGTTCGTGCAGAAAAGGCACATCGTTATAGTATCGGACGGCGGACCTACCGACGGCGCGAAGTCATCTGTCGGTACGAACGGCGAAAAGATAGAGGGTTATCTCGACACCATAAAGCGTTATCACGATTTGGGCATTACGGTAACGATAGTAAACCTCGGTACCGACCGCTCCAACGACGCCATGCTCGAAGAAGCGGCAAAGCTCGGCGGCGGCAGATACGTTAAGATTTCGAGAATAAAAGACCTTACTGACAAGATGCGCAGCGAGCTTGAAGCTCCCGAGATTATAGACGTAAACTACGAAACCTTCACACCACAGATAAATGCGCATACTTCCGTGTTCAACGGACTTTCGCAGGAAGATATTCCCACCCTCGACGGGTTTTACGGCACCAAAATAAAGGAGGAAGCGACTTCCGTGCTTACCGGCGAATACGTTCCGATATACGCGCAGTGGAAGTACGGAGATGGTTCGGTAGGCAGCTTTATGTGCGACCTGAACGGAACGTGGTCTTCGGCTTTGGTAAACAGCGAACACGGTGCGTTGCTTGTGAGAAACATTGTGGAATCGCTGTTCCCGACGCACGAAATAAGACCTTCCGAAATAGACGTTTCTTTAAAGTACGACAACTATTCCACGGTGATGAGCGTTTATACCGACCTTAACGAGGGCGAAACGATAGAAGCGGTTTATAAAAAGCGAAACTCTTCGGAGCAGAGCGAAATTATAGAGATGAGCGCTTCTAACGGATATACGAGGGCGACTTTCGTTATTACCGACCCCGGTATTTACGAAGTGACGGTGAGAAAGCTGAATATAAACGGAGAAGTTATAGCGACTTCTTCCGCTTACAGAGTATTTTCCTATTCTCTCGAATACGACGTGCTTACCGATACCGACGGCGAAGCCTTTATGGCGGAGCTTGCGGAACGGGGCAAGGGCAGTACGATTTCCGATTACTGGCAAATATACGAGGGCTTCGACGAGGTTCTTAGCAAAAAATACGATCCGCGACTGATTTTCGCCATAATCGCGATAGTCGCGTTCCTCCTCGACGTAGCGGTAAGAAAGTTTAAGTTTAAGTGGATACACGAGCTTATTCGCGAACGGAAAGAAAAAAGTAAACGCGATAAGGTTTAATCCTTACGGTAAATGGTTATGAAGAAAATTTTCAATTCGATACGAATATTCGCGAGCGTCGGTCTGGCGGCGATGGTTTTGTCCGCGTGCCTGCTTTTTTCAGGGTGCGGAACAAAGGATTTAAGAAAGCCTTCGGACGTTTACGTAGACGAAGTTTCGCAGGAGCTTACCCTTAATTGGAACAAGGTGCAGAACGCGAGCCGTTACGAAATAGAAATCAACGGCGAAATTTCCGACACGCGAAGAAATTATTATTCCATAAACGACCTTGTGCCGAACGAATACTCCATTCGCGTGCGCGCTTTGGGCGACGGAATGAGATACAACGATTCCTCTTGGTCGGATTATATAAAATACGTTAAAGAAGCGAATTCGGGACTGAATTATCGGATTATAAACGATTGTTCCGCATACGAGGTTACGGGCATAGGTTCCGCTTCCGAAAACGTGGTCGTAGACGATACTTACCGCGGAAAACCCGTAGTGAGAATAGCGGCTTCCGCGTTTAACGGTTCCGACGCCTTAAAAAGCATAGCGCTCGGAAAATTCGTTACGAGCATAGAAAAGCGCGCTTTTGCAAGGTGCAGCTCTCTCGAAACGGTCGTTCTGCCCGAAGGACTTGCTTCGATAGGCGACTACGCCTTTCAGCGTTGCGTTAATCTGAAAGAAATAATTATTCCTTCTTCCGTAACGGAAATAGGCGATTACGCTTTTTCTTCTTGCGAAGCGGCTACCAAGCTGACTCTCGGAAACAATATAAAAAGCGTCGGTTCGTATGCGTTTTCGGGGCTTAACGGCATAACTTCGCTGGAAATTCCGGACGGAGTGGCGGCGATTTCCGAATATTCCTTTTATTTATGCAAATCGCTTACAAGCTTAAAAATCGGCGCAGGCATAGAAAGTATCCCCGCGCACGCGTTCGACGGCTTATCCGCGCTCGAAAAAATTACTTTTTCGGAAAACCTGAAACAACTCGAAGAATACGCTTTTGCGGAGGGCGCGGCTCTTAAAGAGGTTTCGCTCCCGAACAGTCTTGAAAAAATAGGCGACTACGCCTTTTATAATTCCGCCGCGCTCGAAAGGATTACGCTCGGCGATAACCTTACTTCGATAGGCAGATGCGCTTTTGAAAACACCGCGCTCTGGAACGCTTCCAATCCTTATTTCGATCCCGTTGTAAAGGCGGACGATTGGGTTGTCGGTTGCACTAAAAAAGATTTTACCGACCAAAGCTATTCCATAGCGGAAAGCGTGCTTACCGGCGTTACGGGTATTGCGGATTACTCCTTTTACGGAGTGGAAGGACTTGTCGGCGTAAGAATTCCCGATTGCGTCAAATATCTCGGTGACTACGCGTTTTACGGTAACGAAGGTATTCTGAGCGCGGAAATAGGCAAGGGGTTGTTGAGGATAGGCGCGTACGCATTCGATTCCTGCAAGTCTTTGCAATGGGTTACTTATGCGGAAAATTCTTCTCTTAAAGAAATAGGCTCGCACGCGTTTGCGCGCTGCACGAAGCTTAAAGAAGAATATTCGGTAAAAGGCGAGGATCCGATAAAGCTGACCATACCGAAAAGCGTGGAAAAAGTAGGCGACTACGCCTTTTACGCAACGGGCTTCTGGCGCGCTTCCGACCTTGTCGTTACGTTAGACGGTTGGGTTGTGGGCGTAAGATTCCCTAAGGTTTACGGACCGCAGGAAGGCGAGCTTTCTCTTCCCGCAAACACCGTGGGAATTTGCGACTACGCTTTTTATAATACCCTCGGCTACGTGAACGTAACCCTTAACGAAGGGTTGAAATATATAGGCAAGGGTGCGTTTTATAACGCGGCGGGGCTTAAAACGGTAAATATTCCTTCCACCATTAAAACGATAGGAAATTACGCCTTTTACGCCTGCCAAAGCCTGCAAGAAATAACCATTTCTTACGGCGTGGAAACGATAGGGCGTTCGGCGTTTTATCAATGCGTTTCGCTTGCGAGCGTTTCGTTGCCGCAAACCGTGAGAAGTATAGGTGACTACGCCTTTTACGGTTGCGCCGCGCTTACCTCCGCAACTCTCGGCGGAACGAGGTCGATAGGCGATTGCGCCTTTACGGGTTGCATCGCGCTTGAAACGATAAAGATTCCCGATGCGGTAACGACGATCGGAAAACACGTCTTTAACGGCTGTGCAGCTCTTAAATCGATAACGTTCGGCAGAAATTTAAAAGCGATTGCCGAATATGCTTTTGCAAACTGCGCTTCGCTCGAAATCGTGGCGTTGCCGGCTTCGGTAAAGAGTATAGAAAGCAGAGCGTTTTTCCGTTGTACTTCGCTTAAAACCGCGGACCTCGGAAACGGCTTGGAGAGAATAGGCAAGTACGCGTTTTACGGCTGCACGGCGCTCGAAAACGTAAAATTTTCTTCCGCGCTTTCCGTAATAGAGGATTACGCCTTTAAGGGCGCGTCGTCGCTGAAATCGGTGCTTTTAGGAAATTCCGTGCAGGAAGTGGGCAAATACGCCTTTTACGGTTGCGACGAGCTGACCTTTTACGTTGAGAGCGAAGAAATTCCCGAAGGCTTCGATAAGCTGTGGAACGCGGGATTCCGCCCCGTGATTTGCGGCGTTACCGTAGCGGACGGCGCGGTTTACGGCTTTAACGGCAAGTCGGAGAATATTTTCAACGCAAACGCGAAAAACGGAATATCCGCGCCTTATAAAGAGGGGTACGAATTCCTCGGTTGGAGCAAAGTTGAAGGCGGGGAAGCTGTTATAGAAAACGAAGGTTTATCGGAAAACGCTCGCGGAGACGAGCTTTACGCCGTGTATAAATTAAGCGAATAAACGCAAGGAAGTGACGTAAATGACTAAAAGAAGATTGAATATAGTTCGTATCGTGCTTGCCGTGATTATGATAACCGCCGCGGTTTGCGGCTTTGCGGCGTGCGGCGGCAACAAAGCCAAGGGAATTTCCGTCGGCAGAAACGATATGCCGAGGCTTACCTACGTGGAAGGGCAGGATTTAGACCTTTCCTCGGGTAAGATTACGGTAGAATACGAAGGTTCTACCGAAACCGTAGCGATGAATTCCGAAAAGGTTTCCGTATCCGGTTACGACAACGCTAAAACGGGTAAGCAGAAGATAACACTTTCTTACGAAGGACTTACCGCGCAGATAGAAGTTACCGTTATCGCAAGAATTCGCACGGAAAATGCACAGAAAGTTTATTACGTAGGCGAACCTTTCGATAACTCGAAAGGCAAGCTCGTCGTTGCAAACGACGACGCCACCACTTTCGACGTGCCTTTTACCGATTCTTCGGTCAGCTTTAAGGGCTTCGATACCTCCGCGGCGGCGGAATCTTTAACGGTTACCGCGGTATACGAAAGCGGAGACAAGCACTACGAGGGGACTTTCGAGATTTTCGTTTATGAAGCGGACGAAGCGAAATTGAACGCACCTAGGAAGCTTAATTACAGTTCTCACGAAACGCTTTCTTTAAGCGGTGCGTATATAACCTTAAAACACGTCGGTGCGGACGAAAAGCAGGTTGCCGTAACGGAAGATATGATTACGGGCATAGATTTTTCGCTCGTGACGGAAGAAAACAGCCCGATGCAACAGACCGCCACGGTAACTTATTGCGGCAAAAAGTTCGAGTTTACGGTAACCGTTACTTACAGCAAGGTTTCCGCGGTTAAAAAGCTTCTCGAAGAAGGCGATTTTAAGTGGAGTGAACCCGACGTTCCCGAAATAGACGACAAAACGGGCGCACGTGCGGTTGAGTGCATGGAAGCTTACCTCGACCTTACCGCGGGAGAACGCGATTACCTGAAAGGCGAGTCTCTCGAAGCGGCGGCTCGTACCGCAATCGCTTATTCCTATAATAAATGGGAAAAAGCGTTTGAAGAGTTAAGTGATACCGTAATCGCTCAGGACGGCAGACTTTTATACGTTCTTACTTCTTACGAAAAAGCCATTTCCGACAACGCGATTATAAGCGACGAAAACGCCTTGGTCAACGCCGGGCAGGCTTTCCTTTTCAGAATGGAAACAGTCTTCGAGAAATTGGAAATAGGCGGAGTTAAAACGGAAGAATATATTAAGTCCGTTACGTTATATAACGAGAATAAAACGGAAATTTCGGGGGGAATAAACTTTGTAACGAAACTTTACGAAACCCTTAAAGACGTACCATCGAACGCGAGCGACCTGACCGCATACGAAAAAAACATAACCGCCGCGAAAGATTTGATTTTAGGCAAAGATTTTGACGCCGCCGCAAACAGAGACCTGCTTGCGACTATTTCCGTCTGGCGCGAAAATGATGATTTTTACGATATAATCTACGCTTATTATTATGGTAAAGAGGAAGCGAAAACGGTGGAGCAGCTTGCAAAAGTCGTGCTTCCCTCTAAACTGAACGAAATACGCGCCTATCTTATGCAGGCGATTACGCAATATTCCGCTATAACCAACGAAGCGGAGGGAAGCGGATACGTTACCGATTCCACCTATCTCGTTCGTTATTTCAGGCTTGCGAAAGAAGCGAAAGAGGCGGCTTTGAGCGACTCTCGCGATTATTACGCAGACCTTTACTACGCGGCTACCTTTACAGGCGTTCTCGTAGACTCCGAAGGTAATCCTTTGGAAGCTTCTTTCAACGATTTGTTCAGCTTTGTGGGGATAAGAGGTTACGGATACTACGATCTCGTCGGCGGCACGCTCGACAACGAAAAGGTTTCCGCTTTGTGGGATTCTTACCTTAAAATAGCGTTCGATACCGCGGACAGCGAGATAGAAGCGGCGATGAAAAAGTTTGTGGAAGATTTCGCAAATCTTTCTTCCGCAGAGCAGCAGAGCTTTATTCTTTCGGTAAACGTTTATTACGACGGTTACGAAAAACCCGCTTTCGATATGGAAGCAGGGTATACGATTCTTACCCGTATGCTTAAAATCTATTACGGCGAGGAATTGAGCGACGAGGAATTTACAAGATTGCAGAACCTTCTTTTTGCGATAGAAAGCTATTCGCAGGTCGGTTACAGCGAAACGGCGGTTACCGAATTCCTTAAATATTTCGCGCTCGTGCAGGAGGGGTATAACGATTTCGATAACGAAACCTTCCGCGGAATTTTCGGCGCGGTTTATCAAAGATACAGCGAGATTGCGGACCTTTACGGCGCGGACGGTACCCTTGTGGAAGACTACGAAGTATCCGAAGAATGGCAGAATATTTTTAACAAACTCGTTGATTTGATAAACAATGTATCGGAAGAATTTTCCGTCATCATGCCCGAAAAAGACGAGGACGCGGAAAACAGTTATATCCGCTTATACGCTTCTTACGAAAGGGTTATGGAGCTTTATAATAAGATTATGACGGAAGCCCCGGAATCGGTTAAAGAAGCTTACTACCGCGTACCATACAAATTCAACGAACAGGTTTTCTTAACCCTCGACTACGCTATCGAGGCGCAGGCGAAGAGAATAGCCGTATTCGTTTACGCGCAGATTAACTTCGGCGGCACCGAGCTTTGGGAAATCGTTAAGAGCGATCCTGCGCTCCGTTCCTTCTTTGCGGCGTGCGAGCAGGTTGTGAAAACCGATTCTTCTTCCGAAACGGTTATTTCCTTGGAAGAAGCTGTGGTGGTTATGAAAAAATTTATAGCTCTTTCTTATAGAGACAGACTTTTGGTAACGCAGCTTCAAGAAATCCACGGCGAGGCGGAAACCGAGTATAACAGATATTATTACGACGGCTTGAAAGCGATATTCGCAAAAGCTTTCCGGGATAATTCCGCTTTGAACGCGGCGGCGGACGCGCTTTTAGAAGCCGAATACGCCTTTACCGAATACCTCGGCATGGCGAAGTATGTAGGCGCGGAAAACGTGGATAAAGAAGAGTTCGCGGCGGCGACCGAAGCGGCGAAAACCGCTTACGAAAAACTCGAAACCTCGGTGTCTGCATTAAGCAACGCGGAAAAAATATCCTTTGAAGAGCTTTTCGGCGAAATACTTTCTTATTATCGCACGGAAGCAAACGAGCTTAATGCTTAAAGCTTTGTAAAAACAACTATCAAACGGCGAATACGGGCACGGAAAATTTCCGTTCGGTGCACGTTCGCCGTTTTTTGCGCGAATTTTCGGCGAAAAAAATATTGAAGTCGCGCTTAATTTTTTCGCTTTATGTTGCGCAACAAGCATTTTTGTGATAAAATGTCTAGCTGGAGGCAATCGAATGAGTTACTTGAAAGAAAATTTTTTGCTTATGAATAAAACCGCGGAAAGGTTATATAACGACTACGCGAAGGATATGCCCGTATTCGATTATCATTGTCACCTTTCCGAAAAGGTTATTCTCGAAAACAAACCGTTTGCCGACGTGTTTGAAATATGGCTTTCCGGAGATCATTACAAATGGCGGCTTATGCGCAACTACGGCGTGAACGAAGAGTATATTACGGGCGGCAAGTCTAATAAAGAGAAATTTACGGTTTATTGCGCCACGCTCGGCACGGCGTTCGGTAACCCCTTATATCATTGGTCACAGGTAGAGCTTAAAGAGTTTTTTAACTGCGAACTCGAAATAAACGCGGAGAACGCCGACACTATATGGAACTGGTGCAACGACTATATAAAACTTAATAAAATCACTCCGCAAAGTCTTATAGAAAAGTCGAACGTAACCTGTGTTTTTACCACGAACGAGGTTTTCGACGACCTTACGACGTTTGAAAAAATAGCGGAAAAAGATTATAAATTCAAAGTCTTTCCCGCGTTCCGCGCCGATAAAATCATGAACTGCGCGGCACGCGGCTACGCCGGGTTCGTAGATAAGCTCGCAAGTCTTACCCACCCCGTAAACGACCTTAAAGATCTTGAAAGCGCGTTGGAAAAACGGCTTGAAGAGTTCAAAAAAGTCGGCACGCGAGCGAGCGATATCGCGGTCGAGAGGGTTTGTCCCGTAACCGACGAAGCGGCGGCGGACGAAGTGTTTAAGAAGGCTCTTTCGGGCGGAGCGATAACCGAAGAAGAGGAAAACGCGTTCAAAGGTTATTTAACCTATTTCCTTATGAAGCTCTACGCAAAGCATAATATCGCTACCGAACTGCACGTCGGGGCAATGAGAAACAACAATACCGTTATGCTAAATAAGCTCGGGCTCGATACCGGATACGACAGTATTTCGGAAGATAACAGCATAAAAAACATGTCCCGCCTGTTCGACAGGTTAAACAGCGAAAACGCGCTCCCGAAAACGATAGTTTTCAATCTTAACCCCAAGATGAATGCGGAAATAATGACGCTTATAGGCAGTTTTCAGTCTGACGAAGCACGCGGCAAGCTTCAATACGGTCCTGCGTGGTGGTTTCTCGATAACAAGGTCGGTATGTACAAGCACCTCGACGATTTGACCGCAACGGGGCATATCGGCGCGTTTATCGGTATGCTTACGGACAGTCGTTCGTTCCTTTCTTATCCGCGTCACCATTATTTCAGAAGGATACTTTGCAGTTATCTCGGAAATCTTATGGAAAACGGAGAGATGACAACCGACGAAAAGCTCGCGGGTGAGGTTATTAAAGATATTTGTTATCGCAACGCGATAAATTATTTCGGGGTGAAAATTTAACCCGAAACGGTTAAACGGAAAAATACAAGGAGAAAAAGTATGGATAAAATTATACCCGTCGTAGTATTGAAGACGGTGGAAGAAACCGAGACGACCTTGAAGGCTCTTAAAAAAAGCGGCATAAATTGTGCGGAAATTTGTTTTCGCACCGACTGCGCGGCAGAGGCGATAGAATATGCGGTCGAAAAGTTTCCCGATATGAATATCGGCGCGGGAACGGTTATAAATGCAGAACAATGCAGGCGCGCGATTTGCGTCGGCGCGAAATTTATCGTTTCTCCGGGACTTTCCGAAGAAGTGGCGGAAATTTGCGCGGAACATAATATTTCGTATTTCCCCGGTTGCGTAACGCCGACCGAAATCATGAAGGCTTTGGAACTCGGCTTAAACGTAGTCAAATTTTTCCCCGCTAACGTTTACGGCGGATTAAAGGCGATGAAGGCTCTTGCCGCGCCGTTCCCGCAGATAAAATTCATTCCGACGGGCGGGGTGGACGGCGGCAATATAGAGGAATATCTCGCGTGGGATAAAATATACGCGGTGGGCGGCAGTTCGTTCGTAAAGGAGGCAATGGAAAAATGCAAAGAGTAATAACGTTCGGCGAGGTGATGTTAAGACTTGCTCCCGAGGGGTATCTGAGGTTCGTGCAGAGTGAAAAGTACGAGGCGACTTTCGGCGGAGCGGAAGCGAACGTAGCGGTTTCGCTTGCGAACTACGGAATGAACGCGGCGTTCGTGACGAAGCTTCCCGAACACGAAATAGGACAGGCGGCGGTAAATTCGCTCCGCAAATTCGGGGTGGATACCACGGAAATAGTTCGCGGCGGCGACAGAGTAGGGATATATTATTGCGAAAAAGGCGCAAGTCAGCGTCCTTCAAAGGTGATTTACGACCGCGCACGTTCGGCGATTGCGGAAGCGAGCGCAAAAGATTTTGCCTGGGCAAAGATTTTTAAGGGCGCGACGTGGTTTCATTTCACGGGGATAACGCCCGCGCTTTCCGAAAACATGGCTAAAATCACGCTTAAGGCGGCAAAAGAAGCAAAGGCGAGGGGGCTGACCGTTTCGTGCGACCTTAATTTCAGAAAGAAGCTTTGGAGCAAAGAAAAAGCGGGAGAAACGATGGGCGAAATTTGCAAATACGTCGATTACTGCATCGCCAACGAAGAAGACGCGAAAGACGTGTTCGGTATAGAAGCGGATAATACGGATATAAACACCGGTAAACTCGACAGAAACGGTTATATCTCTGTAGCGAAAAAACTTACCGAACGCTTCGGGTTTAAGGGTGTGGCGATAACTCTGCGCGAAAGCCTTTCCGCAAACGACAACAACTGGTCGGCTATGCTTTATACGGAAGGAAACGCGACATTTTCCAAAAAGTACGCTATGCACATAGTAGACAGAGTGGGCGGCGGCGATTCGTTCGGCGCGGGACTTATTTATTCGCTTATAAACGGCTTCGATTCTCAAAAAGCTATTGAATTCGCGGTGGCGGCTTCTTGCCTTAAACACAGCATAGAAGGCGATTACAATATGCTTTCCGTTAAGGAAGTGGAAGCTTTGGCAAACGGAAACGCTTCGGGAAGAGTGCAAAGATAAAAGCTTTGCGCGAAGTTTCGTAATCCCCGCGACGGGCGATTACCGATTTTGATTTTGCCGCGTAACGGAAAAATTTTTTAGTAAAGTAAAAAAACGAGAAATCTTTTTTTCAGGGTTTCTCGTTTCTTCTTTTTGTTTTTGAGTGTTTTGAATTTTTCCCTTCTTGTCATTCCGAAACGGGCAATCTTTGACGGGCTTATGAAAAATCTCAAAAAGATTAAAAGAGATTCTTCGGAAACGATTGCAAGAAGCAAGGCTCAGAATGACGGAGAGCAGGAGATTCTTCGGAAGCAAAGGAAAGAAGCGCGGCTCAGAAGGACGGGGAGGGAGATTTTTCGCGGAGAGAGCTTTGAAAAAAAAGATTTCGATGAAAAAAATATAAAAATTTTAAAAAATTTCACATCGCTTCGGTTTTTTAAGGTTATTTAAAGTTTTTAAGGTTACAATAAGAAAGTAGAACAAAAAGGTCTTATTCGGAACGATGAAAAAATTTATTAAAAGCTTAACGTTACTTACAATGTCGCTTATACTTGCGATAGGTATGGCGGGGTGTACTTCTTTTATACGCCAACCGAGTACGGACGGGAGCGATAACGGCACGGTAATCGCTAAATCCGTCGTGTTCAACGCTTCTTCCTCGAACGAAGAGGTAGGCGAACTTTCTCTTAAAGAGGCATACGCCGCGGTGGCAAGAACCGCTGTTGCGATAAGGGTTAAAACGTCTTCCGAAACGAGCGCGGGCAGCGGCGTTATCGTAGATATGTCTTACGAAGAAAACGCGGAAGCAAACGCCGTTTATATAATAACCTGTCATCACGTTATCAGTTCCAAAGGCGACGTAACGGTTTATCTGCCGGACGAAAACGTTTCTTACGAGAACGACGATTATACCTTTACCGGCACCATAGGCGAAGAGAGCGGCGCGATAACCCTTATCGGCGGCGACCAGTCCTCCGACATCGCGGTGCTTAAACTTAATTTAGATAAAACGGCGACTTCCGGAAACAAGCTTTCCGCGGACAAAATAGTAAAGGCGAAAGTGCCTTCCGCGGGCTATAAGCTTTCCGTTATGGATCAGGTTTTCGCACTCGGGAACCCCACGGGCAAACTCCCCGGAACCGCTTCCGTAGGGTATATCAGCTATCTCACGCGCGAGGTGAACGTAGACGGCGTGGGCGAAATGCAGCTTTTGCAGATAGACGTTGCAACTAACCACGGCAATTCGGGCGGCGGACTTTATAATCTTTACGGCGAGCTGATAGGCATAACCAACGCCGGCAATACCGATTATGAGCAGATAAATTTTGCTATACCCTATAAAAGTGCCGAAGGCGAAGAAGATTGCGGCTTTGTAAAGAGCGCGAGCGAGCTTCTCGGAACGTATACGGGCGATAATTACGGATATATAAGCGGTAACAAAGAAAAGTTCGGTTTCACCGCGGTGCAGAGTACCGATAACGAAGGCAAAAGCTACGTTTATATCGGCGAAATAACTACGGACAGCCAAGCGGACAAAGCCGGTTTTAAGGTAAAGGACGTTATCATCTCCTTAAAAACGGAAGCTTTGGGAGAAAAAGAAGTTTCCACCGTTGCGGAGGTAACGGAAGTTCTTCAAAGTCTTAATATAGGCGACAGCGTTACCATAACCGTTTTAAGGTGGAACGGATACAGACAAACGACCAAAACAGTCGCGCTCGTGGCAAAGCAATTCCGCTTTTGTAACACGGGCAAATAAATAAGCTCATAAACCTCCTTCTATAAATTGTAAAAGCCGAGTCGCGGAATAGCCGCGGCTCGGCTTTTGACGTTTTTACGGTGTTTTTAAAAAAGAAATTAAGGTATAAATTCTTTCAAAAGCGGCAATAAAAGGCTGGAAGGAAAACCCCGCGGGGAAAAATCGCGGGCGAAGGAGTGCCTTAAATGAAAAAAATTTGCATACTTTTTTTGACTTTTCTCATAATAGCATTGTCGGTTGCGGGCGTAACGGCGCAAAATAACGTTCCACGAACCGAATATTTAAGAATACATATCCGCGCGGATTCCAACGACGAAAAGGATCAATCGGTAAAATACCTCGTAAAAAACGCCGTGGTGGAGTTTTTAACGCCCTATATAGCGCAATGCGATACTCGCGAAAAGGCGGAAAAAACGCTCTGCGACAGCTTAGAAGGCATAGAGGCGGCGGCAAACGAGGTGTTAAAGGAAAACGGTTTTTCCTATTCGGCTTCGGCGCGGATAACTACGGAAGAATTTCCCGCGCGCGTTTACGGCGGTCTTACTTTGGAAAGGGGCTTTTACAAAGCCTTGATAGTAAACCTCGGCAGCGGCAAGGGCGATAACTGGTGGTGCGTGGTATATCCGCCGCTCTGTTTTACGGGAGAGGGCGCGGGCTACGTTTACAGAAGCAAAATTTACGATATTATAAAAAAGTTTTTGGATAATAGGGAGGAAAAATGAAAAAAGCTTTAAAAATAGTCGCGCTTGTCGCACTCGTCGTAACCCCGGCATTGTGCGCGGCGACCGTTCGTCCCTCCGTGAGGGAGACGAGCGGAGAGGCAGTTACCTGCGCCGCGGTGATTCGCCGCGGAAGCTCCGGGGCTACCGTTAAAAAAATTCAGCAAAAACTTAAAAACTGGGGCTACTATAAAGGCTCCGTAGACGGGGTTTTCGGCTCGAAGACAGCCGCCGCGGTAAAGTACTTTCAAAAAAAGAACGGACTTACGGCGGACGGAATAGTCGGCTCTAAAACGCTTGCCGCGTTAGGGCTTTCCGGCGGCGGTTCGTCCTCTTCGCAAACTTCTTCTTACAGCGATTCGGACGTGAACCTGCTTGCGAAGCTTATTTACGGCGAAGCGCGCGGCGAAAGCTATGTCGGTCAGGTTGCCGTGGGCGCGGTGGTTATGAACAGAATTAAAAGCGCGGCGTTCCCGAACACTATGGCAGGCGTAATATACCAAAGCTACGCTTTTACCGCGGTGAACGACGGGCAGATAAACCTTACGCCGGACGCAACCGCAAAGAAAGCCGCGCAGGACGCGATGAACGGTTGGGACCCGACTTACGGCGCGATTTACTATTATAATCCCGCAACGGCAACGAGCGCGTGGATTTTTTCGAGAAGCACTACCGTAACGATAGGCAACCACGTTTTCGCTAAATAGAAAAAGGTTTCAGGAGGGTAATTCGATGGAAAAAAAGAAAAACAACGCTGTGGAAAAGGCAGAAAACGCCGCTAAAAAAAGCGCGGCTGTCGAAAAAAAAGAGCAAGGCGTTAAAGAGCAAAGCCACGTGATTTCGGAAAAAGAAAAGTCGGCTCCGCACGGGGAAAAGAAAGCGCGCCGCGCTAACGGAAAAGGCAGTTCGGTAAAAGCTTCCGAAGCGAAAAAAACGGATAATAAAGAAAAAAGAAAAGCCGCGAAAGCGGAACGCGCTGCCGAAAGAAAAAGATTAAAGGCGGATCTTAAGGAAAAAAGACTGAAAGAAAAACGCGACAGAATAGAAAAACGCGAAAAGTCGGAAGCGGAAAAAGAGAGAATACGCGCCGAAAAACGCGTGGAAACCGCAAGAATAAAAGCCCGCAAAAAAGCGGAAAAAGAAAAGGCGAAAGCCACCGCTTTTCGCGAAAAGAACAGGCGCATAGCGGAGCTTAAAGCGAAAAAGGCGGAGATAAAGGCGGAAAAGGAACGCCGCCGCGATATGCTTAAAAAGGAAAGCAAAAAGGAGCGCGCGGCTCGCGTGGCGAAAGAAAAAGAGGAAAAACTTGCCTTAAAGAGAGAAAAAAGAGAGCGCGTTGCGGAGCAAAGGCGGCAAAAGTTCTTGGCAAAGAGCGAAAGAAAGAAACGCCGCGCCGAAACGAGGCAGAAAAACAAAGAGCAAGGCAGGGGATACGGCGGCTGGCTTGCGGCAGTTATTTCTCTCGGCTCGGCAACGCTCGTTCTCGCTTCCGTTTTGACCTTCGTGTTTTTGGTGCCTTCCGAAAAGGAGAATATGCTGGAAGCGACTTACAGAAAGTCTTTTTACGACGTGGTGGATCAGGTTGACAATATGGATATAAACCTTTCCAAGGCGATAGCGACGAAAGACGAGAGCGCGACGCAGGGGTATCTTCTTGATCTTGCGGTAAAC
>CAKQEE010000003.1 GCA_934230055.1 uncultured Clostridia bacterium | reverse complement strand
CAATACGACCTCGTGAGAGGATTCCTCGATAAAGGCAACGCTTCCTCGTTCGTTGCGGGCATAGCGCAGTATAACGACGCCGCGCGCTGGGCAGGGTATCTCTCTCAGGCAAAAACCTACGGCTTCTATAATTAAACCGTTCGATAGACAAAAAGCGATAAGATTATGAACAAAAAAGTAAAAACCAACCTGTTCGTTTATTCTCTGATAGCGTATCCGTTGATACTGTTCGCGATTTTTTACGTCGCGACGAACTTCAACTCGATACTTCTCGCGTTTCAGAGAATAGACGGCACGGGTAAGCACTTTGCGGGTATAGAAAATTTCTCGGCGTTTTTAAGCGAAGCGTTCGGGCGAGGAGAAGTGCTTTCTTACAGCCTTATAAACTCCGTAAAAATGTACCTTATAAACCTTCTTATATGTTTGCCGCTGTACGTCTTTTTCTCTTACCTCATATTCAAGAAGTGCTTTCTTAACAAGGTAATAAGCTTTCTTATAATGATTCCCGCAATAATGTCGGGACTTGTTATCGCGCTTATATTCGTAAATTTCATCGGCTCGGACGGACCGCTGACGGCGATTTTCAAGACGCTCGGAATAAACGACGGAGAGTGGATAAACCTTTTATACGACGAAAAATACGCTTTCGGCACAACGATTTTTTATATGATATGGCTGTCGTTTTCCACGAGTCTTATCGTATATCCGACTGCGATGAGAGGAATAAGCCCCGAAATTTTCGAGAGTGCGAAGATAGACGGCGTAACGCATATGTTTCAGGAGCTGTGGTATATAATTCTGCCGCTAATCTATCCCACGTTCACGACCTTTCTCATTACGGGCTTTGCGGCGATATTCTCGACGGCGGGACCGCTTCTCGAATTTTATTACACGGGCGCGCCCGACTACGTTTCTAATATGGGGTATTATTTTACCAAAATGATACTCGTGGATTCCACGGAATTTTCCTATCCGAAGTATGCGGCCGGCGGGCTTATTTTAACTATTATAGTCGCGCCGCTGACGCTGCTTCTTAAATGGGCGTTAGAGAAATTCGGGCCGACGACGGAGTGAAAAGTATGGAAAAAGAATTCAACTTAAAACCGAAAAACCGTACGGCGGCGGACGTTATCTCTTCGATAATATTCCGGGCGTTTTGGGTGCTTCTGATAGTTTACGCAATTTCTATGCTCGTGCTTCCGCTGTATATGCTTAACACTTCGCTGAAAGCTGACGACCTCGAATGCGTTTACAACCCGTTCGGACTGCCGAAAGAATTTACTTGGTCGAATTTTAAGGAAATCTTCGTTATATTCGACGAAAAAATGGAAATCAGCGTTGCGGGAATGTTCTGTGTGAGTATTCTGACCTCGGTGTTAAAGCCGTTTCTGGGCGTGCTTTTCACCACGCTGTTCGCGTACGTCGAGGCGAAGTATCAATTTTTCGGCAAGAAATTTTTCTTTAACCTCGGAATAGTTCTTATGATTCTTCCGATAGTGGGAAATTTACCGTCTGCAATGCAGATAAACAAAGCGCTCGGGGTATACGACAATCTCGTACTGAATATTTTAACCTCGCCCTCGGGGTGCTTTTACGGCACTAACTTTTTGCTTATGTACGGGGCGTTCAAAGTGATACCGTGGGATTATGCGGAAGCGGCGTTTATAGACGGCGCGAACGATTACACGGTGCTTTTTAAAATCTATTTAAGAATGGTTCTGCCGCAGGCGGTGGTTCTGTTCGTCCTCGGATTTATGGGAACGTGGAACGATTACAGCACCTATCTTATCTGGTTGCCGAGTACGCCGAACATTTCTTACGGAATGTATCTTTTCTATCAGAAGGCTAACGCTTACCGCGTGTCGCTCCCGGAACTTATGGCGGGCTTCACCGTGGTTATGATACCTACGATAGTTCTTTACTGCTGCACGCAGAAAATTATAAACAGTAAATTCGTGATAGGAGGGCTTAAAGGATGAAAAAAGCTATTTCCGCGCTTATCCTGGCGGCGGCGGTACTCGTTTCTTCCTTCGGTTTCGGTTGCGCGGGGGATAAGGTTACCGAAATAAACATTCCCGCCGTTACCGTAGACCTTTCCGCGCCCGAGAACAGGGTGGAGGTTTCCGCTTCCGAAAAGTCGGAGGTGTTTGACGAAAGAGGAAGAAAACTCGGCGAAAACGAGTGGCTTTTAAACAGTAAATTTTCCAAAGCATATATCCGCTTGCTCGGCGCGGGGGAATATAGGTTCACCTATAAATCGGCAAAGCACACGGGTACGATAACCCTCGTCGTAAAAGACGAAGACGCACCCGCGTACGTCTTCGCCGCGGAGCTTAAAGAAAACTACGACTTTCTTTCTTCGCCCGTTCTTCCCCTTCTCGTAAAGGAGCAGGATTCTTATCAGGAAGACTTCGAGCCGACGTACGAGCTGAAAAAGGATGGCGAAGTTTTCGATACGACGGCAGCGGAAAACGGCTTTGTTACGGGCGAGTTGACGGACGGAGCGTACGAGTGGAAAGCGACGGTAATAAAGGGCGGAAAGACTTACGAATTCAAGAAAAATTTTAAGGTCGGCACTTTTGAAGAGTGGCTTAAAGGGAGAGAAAACGCGTTTTTATTCGACTCGCAGACGGGCGAATATCTTGCCGCGGAAAACGGAGTTTATAAAGTGAATACAGAAAATAACGGGGATATGTTCTCTTATAAAGCGGATAACTCCGTTCTGCAAATCGCTATGAAGGCGGGGAAGACTAAATTCCGCGTGGAAATTTTAAGCGACAGAATCATAGACGCGGGAACCGGCAACGGTGACGCGTGGTGTTCCAACGGCTGGAAAGGCTACGTCTGGGCGTTTTCGGGCGCGACGGAATACGAAGAAGATAAGTTAAACGACGTTCCGCCGAGATTTTCGGGAATGAAGATAACCGAAAACGGCTACCTCTACTATACCGAAGGACTTCTTATCGACAAGTATTTCGAGGCCGATCCCGAAAAACCGCTGCAAATCGACTTCGCGAACGGCGCGAAAACCGCGGCGAGCATTTCCGTAACCTTTATGTAAGGAGAGAAAGATGAAGAAAAAATTGCTTATAACGGGACTTACTTTCGCGCTTACGGCAAGTCTTACCGCGGCGGTCGCGTTTGCGGATATTTCCGAGGGAGAAAGCAAAACCGTCGTTTACGAATACGCGCTTTTAGGAGATACTTACGAGGTCGAAAACGGACTCGTTTCTGCCCGAAAGCCCGACGGAGCGACAATTTCCGCAAGCGAGAAAAGAGTTTTTCTCGACTGGGCGCAGGGCAGCTATATTTTCGAGTATAAAAACAAGACGGTAAATCTTAAAGTTTACGAAGCCGCGCCGGAGGACGAAATAACTTATTCGGGAGAGATGCCCGCGGAAACGGTTGCGGGCGTCGGAGCGGCTTTCCCCGCGGCTACGGTGAAAAGCGGAATAGTCCGCACGGACGGCGCGCCCGAAATCGGGTTTTACGAAGTCTCGGCGACCTTTTCGCACAAGGGCGAGGACGTTTATTCGGTTAAAAACGCGGGTGAAGAATTTTATTTCACTCCCGCGGAGGGCGGCATTTACGAGTTTAACTATATTTATAAAGACGTTTTCGGCAGAACGCGCGGTAAAAGCTTTTTAACGAGCGCACGGGAAGAAAAGATAGTCGTTTATAACGGGAAAACGGAGTTTTCGGTAGGCGAAAGGCTTTCTCTCTCTTCTGCGTACGGGTTTTATAAGGGCGAAAGCTTTGCGGTGACGGGGAAAGCGGTCGCGCCTACGGGAGAAACGAAAAACTTTAACGATTATCTGATTTTTTCAGAAAAAGGGAAATACGAAATAACGTTATCCTCCGAAATCGCGGGCGAAAAGGTTGAAAAGACCTTTACCGCGGAGGTCGGCGCAAACCTTTCTTCTTTCGTGACGAATAAAAGCGGGTTTTCCGATTCTTCGGAATTTACAAATCACGAGAACGTTAAAAACGCGCCCGAAAAGGGGCTTTATCTCGATTGTACGGCGGCGGAATCGAGTTTTGATTATAACGGGGTTATAGACCTTAAAAAGCTCGGTAAAGCCGTTCCCGTAATTTCGTTTACGACGAATAACGCGTATGGCGGCAATATTTCGGTCGTGGAAGTAACGCTCACCGACGTTTACGACGCGAAAAAGGCGGTGACGGTGAGATTTACGAAAAACAGCGATATGACCGCGACGAGTCTCGGCTACGACAACACCCTCGTGAGGGCTTCGTTCGGCAGCGTTTCCACGGCGTTCAACAATTACTATCCCTTAAAAACCGACGCGGTCGCGTGGGATACGACGTTTTACGGCTTCTGGCGTTCGGAAGCGCACGTCAATCCCGATAAAAAGTATTCGCCTGCGCAGAACCTTTACACGATGAACTTTTCTTTCGATTACGAAAAGAACGAGATATATTCTTACGGAAATTTCAGCAGAATCGGGAGACCTGACGGAAACGAATCGGGCGTGAAGCAATGGAAAATAGCGGAACTTTCTTCTCCTTCTCTTCCCGTTGCGTTCGAGGGCTTCACCACGGGCGAGGTTTACCTCTCGTTTAAGGTGACTTCGGGGAGAGGCGATATAGTTATAGATACTCTGGGCGGGATAAATTACGGAAGCGTTTCCGCGCGCGATTACGCTACCGATACCGACGTGCTTATAAAGAATTTCGACGGGAGTATTCCCGCGATAGTCGGAAAAAATTACACCGTTCCGAACGCGGAAAGCAAGTTTATCTCGAATTTTACGAGAAAGATGATTTTCGGCGGAGAAGAAACGATTCTGACGGGCGATTGTTTCGTTCCGGAAAAAGAGGGAAGCTATACTCTCGTTTATTCCGGTGTGAACCCGTTTGGAGTCGTCGCGGAAAAACGCGTGATGTTCGAGTGCCTTAAATCGGCTATTCCGATAGAAATAACCTACGATGACGGTGAAGCGGCGCGCTACGGCGAGGCATACGAAATCAAAAACCCGACCATAAGCGGCGGACACGGCAAAGTGATTTACGAGATTTTCGCAAACGGGGAAAGCGTTTCGGCGTTTGAAAAAATAATCGTTTCGGGAGACGAAACGGAAATAAAAGTCGTCGCCCGCGACGAACTCGGCAACGCCGCCGAAAAAATCTTCAAAATAGCGACGGAAGGCGACGCCGTTTCGTTTACGGTCGATTTTCCGAGAACGGCGATTCGCGGCGAAGGCTTCGTATTCCCGCAGGCTACCGTAAAATATCTCGCGACGGGCGAAATTCTCCCGTACGAAATATTCGTAAGCGGCGTCAAAGCGGAGGACGGCTTCGTTATGCCGAATGCAAAATTCGTGACGGTTGAGTACCGCACGGAGAAAGGCAGTAAAGAATTCGTTCTTAACTTAAAATCCGCGGAGGTGAGAACGGGCGGCGACGCGTTTATCTTCGAGGGAGAAGCCTCTACCACCGACGAGGGAACGCGCGTTAAAGTAACGAAAGATTCCCCCGTAATATCGCTTCCTTATAAGCTTTCCCCGAACGGGCTGTATTTCGAGTTCATTGTTCTGACGGAAAAGCTCGATTTCGACGCGGTATCTTTTAAAATCACGGGCGAAAACGGCGTTTCGGTAAAGTTGACCGTAGCGGATATTCAAAAAGACTTTGCAAAGCTTCTCGTGAACGGCGAGGACGCGGCGGTCAGAATAGAAAAGAGAAAGCAGACTTTCTCTTCTTCGGCAAGCGAAGGGTTTGCGGGCAAAGATTACTACGCTTTTTCCGTTTTGTACGAGGACTTTTATAAGGCGACGCTTTCCGGCAGCGCGATACAGAAATATATTGAAAAAGACGAGCGCGGCGTTAAGTTTTCGGGCTTTAACTGCGGTGTTTACGCGGATATTATTTTAGAAAACGTTTCCGAGAGCGGCGCGGAAATAATTATTACCAAAATCAGCAATCAGCTGTTCTATTCATCGTCGTTCGATTACGGCGACGTCGTAGGTCCTGCGCTTTTCTCAAAGAAATTCAGGCTCGGCAACGCCAACGTCGGCAAAAATTACGAGCTGGACGTTTCGGAACTTTCCGCGTTCGACGTGATAACGGGTAAGGCTTTCGTGACGGTTACTTTAACCTCTCCTTCGGGCGTTAAAATTTACGAAAACACGGCGACGACAACCGCTCCCGAAATTGTCCTTACAGAAATCGGCGTATACCTTTTGAGGATCACCGCGAAAGACGGCGGAAACGTCGTTACCAACGCGAATTACAGATTTTCGGTAGAGGACGGCTCCGCGCCCGAGCTTATCGTTTCGGAAGAACTCGCGAAAACAGCAAAGATCGGGGATAAAATCAAATTACCCGCGGCTTCCTGCACGGACGAAACCGCCGCGAAGGTCAAGGTGTTCGTCACCCGCCCCGACGGCAAGGTGGATATTATAGAAGGCGGCGCAAACTTTGCGGCGACCGAATACGAGATAAAACGCGCGGGAACTTACAGGATAGCCTACCTTGCGGAGGACGAATACGGCAACGTTTCCGTAAAAACCTTTATAGTAACGGCGGAGGAAAAATAAATGCGTAAACTCATAAAGCTTTTAACGGTAATACTTGCGTGCGTTTTCGCGTGTTCCGCGGCGGCTTGCGGCAAGGGCGGCGAAACGCCCGAGGAAAACGGCGGCAAATACGCTTCCCGCACGCAGGGGATTGATTTTACCAAGGCTCTCGGAAACGTTTCCGATTATAAAATAGTGATTTCCTCTGCCGCAACGGAAACCGAAAAATATGCGGCGGAACAGGTCGTAAAATACGTTTTCAAGGTAAGCGGCGCGACCGTTTCGTATGCGGCGGACGGTAAGTATGCGGACGAAAAGGTGATTTCGATAGGCAAAACCGAATTTTCGGAAACCTCGGGCGTGGAATTCGACGAAGCCGCGCTTGGAAACGACGGCTTTGTGATAAAAAGTAAAGGCTCGGCTCTAATCATAAGGGGCGGCGGAGCCAGAGGTACGCTTTACGGCGCGTACGACTTTCTCGAATATCAGCTGGGAGTGAAATGGCTCACCGCGGATACGACTTATATTCCGGAGAACGCGGGCGCGCGTGTTTATGTTTCCGACAGAACGGAAATTCCGGCATTCGATTACAGAGTATACCTCGATCCATCGTCCTTTTTCAACGACAACACGGAGTTTACTACGGCGAGAAGATTTACTTCGGAATATCTTAAAATTTCGGAAATCGCGGGCGGAAATCTCAAATGGTATCAGGGCTATGGCACGCACAACTCGCTTTCTTGGGTGAACACCGAAAAATACGTTAAAAACGGCAAAATAGATCCCGCGTATACGGGTGCGTTTTCCAACGACGGCAACAACGTTATAACGCACGAGAAAATGGGCGGGCTTTGCGTTTACGCCGCAGACGTCTGCTATACGGACGGCATAAACGACGACGGTTCTTACAGCACCGAAACGACGAACAAAGACGGCACGACGAGGAAAACCGCTATCGGAATGGCGATAGAGGGGATGACCGCCGTTATCGGCAGCGATAAAGAAGAAAACAACTATTATATGTTCGGACAAACGGACATAACCTCGCGCCCCTGCCTTTGTTCGCGGTGCATATCCGCTTCGAGAAAGTACGGCGATTCGGGAATAATGATAAGGTTTATCAACGCGCTCGCGGACGGCGTTAAGGAATACGCGGAAAAAGAGAAGATTACCCGCGATATAGACGTCGTGACGTTTGCGTATCTTTGGTCGGCGTTCCCGCCCGTAAAAAAGAACGCGGAGGGAAAGTACGAAGCGACGGATAAAACCTGCGTGCCGAGAGACAACGTTACCATAAGGCTCGCGCCTATCACTATGAACAGATTCGTGCCGTATAAAAGCGAGTATCAGGATATGAACGCTTACGGCTCGGACTATATGGAAAAGTGGGCGGCGATATGCAATAAGTTTATGGTCTGGGATTATACGACGTATAATCCGCGGCATTACTGGTGGTATCCCGCGTATACGACCTGGCGCGAAAGGCTTACCGATATGAAAAAGATGGGCGTAGGTTACGCGATGCTTCAATCGAACTTTCAGGAACGGACGATTTATCAGACGATATTCGAGGGATACGTTGCTTCCAAAATGCTGTGGAATCCCGAATACGATATGAACGAGCTTATCTCGGAGTTCAATAAATATTATTTCGGGAAAGAAGCGGGAAAGCTCGTGGACGAATATATTTCGCTTATGACCGCAAAGTGCTACGAGGTGCTTGCAGAAAACGAATACAGAGAAAGCGCGGCGCTTTCTTTCGGAAACAAAGGGCTTCTGAAATCCGCGATTGCGATACTTGACGAAGCAATAGAAAAGGTTAATTCGGGCGATTATTCCGAAAAGGAAAAGTCGGAGTATATCGAGCGGCTCGAAATAGTCAAATTCCAGCCGAGGTATATGTACCTTTATAACTATATGGAATACGAGACCGACGAAGTGCAGATGAATATCGAAGCAAAAAAGTTCATTCTCGAAGTTATGGCAAAGGGCGGCGTGTACTGGGCGGAAAATCAGCTATTCGACGCGGAAAGTATAATATTCAAATAAGAAATAAATATGAAACGACGCCGAGAAAAACGGCGGAAAAATAAAAGACAGGAGGAAAACGATGAAAAAGACAAAAATTGTACCGATTATATCGCTCGTTTTCGCGGCGATATGCGCAGTATCCTTCGCGGCGTGCAAAGGCGAAGAGGAAACAAAGCTTTCCGCACCGAGCATAACGCTCGCGGCGGATTATTCCGTTTCGTGGGAAAGCTTGGAGGGCGCGACGGGCTACGTCGTGAACGTTAACGGCGACGATCTGAAAGAGCAGGACGACACAACCTTTGCGGCGATAAAATTCGCAGGCAGTTACGAAATCAAGGTAAAAGCGGTGAACGGCGAAAAACAGAGCGAATACTCGAACGCGGTTTCTTACGTACTGTATTCGATAAAGCTTCCCTCGGGCGAGGGCTACGAGGCGGCGGGCGAAAAACTCGTTTACGGCGGCAAAGACTATTCGTTCACCGTAACCCTTAAAAGCGGGTACGAAAGCTGCACGCCGACAGTAAAAGCAAACGGCACGGAGCTTAATCCCGCGGCGGACGGCGTAACCTACACCGTGAAATCCGTTTCCGCAAATCTTAACGTAACCGTCGAGGGCGTGGAAAAATCGACTTTTGCGGTGACCGCGCCGACGGGCGAAGGCTTTATTTTTAACGGCGCGGAAAAAGCGGTTTTCGGCGAGGACTACGTTTTCACCGTGGCAAAGGCGGAGGGCTACGAAAACAGCACCATTACGGTAAAAGTTAACGGCGCGTTACTTAACGCTTCGGAGGACGGCGTCACCTACACGGTAAAAACCGTTTCGGAAGCCTTAATCATAATCGTCGAGGGCGCAGAGAAGAACGTTTATAAAGCAACCCTTCCGTTAAGCGCGGCGTATACGGCAACCGGCGCGGACAGCGCGACTCACGGCGAAGATTATTCTTTCGTTCTCGAAATAAAACCCGAATATAACGCGGAAAACCTTGTCGTAAAAGCAAACGACGAAACGCTTAACCCCGAAGCGGATGGCAAAACATACGTCGTGAAAGCGGTCAAATCGGATATAACTATAACCGTGGAAGGTTTGGAAATCAACGTTTTCTCGGTAACGCTTTCTTCGGGCGAGGGCTACCTTTTAGAGGGCGCGGCGACCGTGGAACAGGGCGCGACTTACCGCTTTACGCTGACGATAGAAGAAGCTTACGACAAGAGCGAAATCACGGTGAAAGCGAACGGCAGAGAGATTTTTGCGGAATCGGACGGCGTGAGCTACGAGTTAGCGAACGTAACGGAAGACCTTTCGATAACGGTTGAGGGCGTGGAGATAAATACCTACGAGGTAAGACTTCCCGCCGGCGAAGGCTACACGGTCACGGGCGAAAGCACGCAGACGGTAAATCACGGTGACAGCGTATCGTTCATAGTGGCGGCGACCGAAGCGACGAGCCTTATAAGGGTTACGAACGGCGCTACGAAGCTTGCCGGCGACAACGGCGTTTACACGATAGAAAACGTTACCGAGGACATAATTCTTTCGGTAAAGGTGTTCGGCATAACCGAGCGCATATACGCATCGGAAAGCTGGAATTTAGAAGGTGCGGAAAAATCGACTTCGATAGAATTTATCTGCAAAGCCGTAAACCTTAACGCGGAATACGTTAAAACCGCGCTTGCGGCGGGATATACCCACCTTAAATTCGAAGCGAGACTTACGGGCGGCGAGGGATTGGCTTTAACCCACGGCGGCAAATGGGATAAATACTGGCGTGCCACGGGTAAAACCGCGACTTTCCGTATAGACCTTAACGAGTTTGTAAGCGGCGAGGAATATTTTGGCTTTAATATCGAATGCAGAAACGGCGACGGCGAGCAGGTAGAAAGGGACGGCACGCTTGCGATAACCTCGGCAACGCTTATAAAGAGTGAGAAAACAGCCGGCTGGACGAAGAGCAACACTAACGTATACTGTGCGGAAGAGGACGGATATATCGTTCTCGATACTTTATGCGCGGGGGCGTGGGCGAACGTTCTTACGGACAGCGCGTGGTGGGAAAAATTCGCGAACAACCCCGACACCGGCAACGTAGGACAAAGAACGGTAACGATAACGGGGCAGTGGCTCAGTATCGGAAGCAATCACCGCGGAATGATTTGGGGCATAAACGGCGCGGTGAGCGCGGTCGGCAACACAGTTACCACCGAGTTCGTCACCGAATATATGAACGACAGAACCTTTAACGCGGGCGATAAATTCTACGCGGGCAACGAGGCGGAAGGCGTTTATAAATTCAAATTAAACGAGTTCGTTTCAAACAGAAATAGTTGGGGCGGCTTCTCCTATACCTATGTAAGAGAAAATTCGTTTAACGTGAGCTTGCCCACGGAAGGTAAAGTCGTGAACGTATGCACGCAGGAATATATCAACGTGGGCTATACAAAAGTGAGGGTAACCGCCGGCGAATACACGGGCGGACAGCTTTGGGTCGGTAACGACGACTGGGGGACGCCTTACTGTATGAACGGCTTAAACAGCGGCGCAACCGTAGAGTTAGACCTTTCTATATTCACGGCGGAAAAACCCTATCTGCAGATTTTCTGCTCGGGCGAAGCAACCACCGCGAGCATAACTTACGAATTTATAAAGTAACAACACCGTCAAATAACGGGAAAGGCAATTAACGGAAGCCGAAACGACGTTGTCTGCGAGGCGCGCCCGCCCGAAAGCCCGCCCGAAACGGCGGCGGCAAACGAGGAATATCGCGGCGCACGGACGATAAAGCGGTAAAAAAGCCGTTTCGGCTTCCCGAAAAAAAACTAAAAAGGAAGAAAAGGCTAAACGCCTTTGATAAAAAAGTACGGAGGTACAAGATGAAAAAGAAGTATGAACACGCGCAGATAGAAGTTTTCTTTGCGGAAAAGCTTGACGTAATCTGCGCAAGCGTCGGCGGAAATAAACTGAACGACGGTAACGGTAACACAGAGGGTATCGGCAGCGACGATATTTTCTTTTAGGCGAAAGGAGAAAACGAAGATGAAAAAAGTTATGAGAAGAAATATTTTACTCACCGCTTTGGCGTTTTTGTTCTGTACTGCCATAGGGCTTAGCGCGGGATTTGCGACGGTTTTTGCGGAAACCACGCCCAAAACGCTTGCGGAAGTCACCCTCACAATGGAAAACGGCGCGCTTATAAGAGCCAGCGAACCCACGGGTATCCGTTTCCGTTCCTTTATGAGCAAAGCGGACTACGAAGGGCTTATGGCGAACGCGGGAGAAGGCAAGGCTTATAAAAGCGTGAGTTTCGGTATGCTCATCGCGCCCGAAGATTACTTAACCGCATACGGAGAACTTACGGAAGCTAACGTTTTCGGCGAAAACGCCGTGTATTCTTACGGCGATACCGCAGTGGAAGGGAAAACGCGCATAATCAACGTCTGGGATTCGCAAATGTACGATTATACCGAAGGCTCGACGAGCGGAAAGTTCTTCGCGGGAATTATAACCAACGTTGCGGGAACGAACTATAACCGCGTGTTTGCGGGGCAGGCTTACGTTAAGGCTACCGCGCAGGACGGCACGGCAAGCTATCTTTTTGCGGCGGCAACCGATAACCACAGAAGCGTTATAAGCGTTGCGCAGGCGGCGATAGCTAACGGCGATACGAGCGAAGCGGTTCAGGGCTTTGTTAAAAACGCCGACCTTGCGGGACTTATAACGAGCGTGGAAAACGGCGACAAAACCACGGCGAACGCAGTCGATTATAAAGAAGGCGTTATCAGCGTAAACGCGGGTACGAACGGAAACTTATACGTCAGACTCAGTCACGAGGTTATATCCGAAAAGGGCGCGGGTTGCGAATATTTAAGACTTTATATTAAGAGCAGCACCCTTGCGTCGTTCGGAATAATTCCGAGAAAATCTGACGGAACGGAAGACTGGGGGTATTTCAGAACTATGCTCACTACCACCGGTTATAGAGACGCCGACAATAACAGTTGGGCCTATAAGGATATTCCGTTAAACGATGCTTCGGTACACGATTTCTCTAAATACGACCTTACGCTTTGGGTAGCAGGGGCAAATCAGAACGTAACCATAACCAAAGTGGAGTATATTAAAGTTCCCACGCTCGAAGAAACCGCGTTGACGACCTCTGCCTGGGATAGCTACGACGGAACGACTTATACCGAAAACGCGGACGGAACGTTTACCGCGCGCGGCTGGCAGTTCGGTTTATCCGCCTCATATATGCAAAGCGCGATAGAAGCGGGTTATACCCACCTTAAACTTGATTATACGCTCGTAAATTACAGCGGAGATCAGTCCGATGCGGCAATCTACGCGGAAATCAGCGGCGGTTCTTATACAAAAGTATATACGGGAACGAGCGGCAGTTTGAGATTCGACCTTGCAAATGCGACGGACGGTTCTTCTTACAGAAAAGTCTGGATGCAGGGCAGAAAAGCGACCAACCACGGCGCTGCGATAGACGTTGCGCTTACCGTTACCTCCGTAAGTCTTTATAAGAGCGAAGAAACGGCGACTTGGACGAAGAGTCATGCAAGCATTTACTGCGCGGAAGAGGACGGCTTTATAGTTCTCGATACGATTTATTGCGGCAACGATGCTAACGTCCTTTCTTCCGAAGCGTTCTGTGCTAAATATTTCAACAACAGCGTAACGAAAGATACCGCGTCACAGAACACCGTAATGCTTATGGGGCGCTATCTCGTTGCAGGTTCTAATACGAGAGGTATGGTCTGGGGCGACACAAGTGCGGCGATAAACGTTGTCGGCGGTACGGCAAACGCCGATTTCGTTATAGAATACCTGAACAACAGAAACGATTACGCGGCTGGCAACAAGTTCTATATGGGGCTTGATAAAGAGGGCGTATATCAGCTTAAAGTAATAGACTACGTTTCTAACAGAAATAGTTGGGGCGGCTTCTCCTATACTTACGTTGACGAAAACACCTTTACCGCGACTATGCTTGACGGACAGAAGCTTGTATACGTCAACACGCAGGAAATGATCGCGGCAGGCTATACGAAAGTCGTTATAACCGCGGGCGAATATACGAGCGGACAGCTTTGGGTTGGTAACGACTCTTGGGGCGGAGAAACCGCATATATGCACGGTTTAAATAGCGGAGAGAGTAAAGAATTAGACCTTTCGAAATTCACGACAGATAACCCGTGGCTCGTAATATTCAGCTCGGGAGCGACTACCGCAACCGTTCAAGTACGTTTTTTTTAACGGCGACTGACGCGGAAGAAGCGATAAGACAGGACGAGCTTGATAAGCAGGCTCTCAAAACTTACGCGTTGGTCGTTAAAGAAAAGGATTCTTCCTCTGCGGCTTATAACGCCTCCTTGGAATTACAAAACTATTTATCGAAAATGACGGGCATAACCTACGAAATTTATTCCGAAAGCGAACTTACTTTGGGATATAACCGTAAATGCCACTATATTTCGATAGGCGAAAACGCTATACTAACGCAAAGCCCTTATAACAACCTCGGCGGGATAACCGCCGAGGAAGGGTATTTCGTCAAAAACGACGGGAACATTATAATTATCAACGGCAATTCGGAGAGAGGCACCGTTTACGGCGCGTACGCCTTTTTGCGCGCGCTCGGCTGCGAGTTCTATGCTTCGGACTGCGAAAAAGTTCCATCTGGCGTTATAATAGAAGAAAGGGCGATAGATATTATGGGCGAACCCGATATTCCGGTAAGACATTATCTTTCGTATAAAACCTGTTACAGCGGCGCGGATCTCGGCTTCACCGCCAAAATTCAGGCAAATTCGCCTTATGCGGCGCTTACCTCCGCGCAGGGCGGAAAGGTCGAATTCGGCAATATCGGCGGAGATACGCACAATATGCACTTCTATCTTCCTTCCTCTTACCGGGGAACGGACTATTGCCCCGCTAATGCAGAAGTAGACGGCGGATACGTTCTTTGCCTTACGAACGGCATAGAATACAACACGAGCGGGGTTTCCACTCTTTCGCTCGTTACCGAAAGTATGACGAACCTTATCAGAACCTCTCCGTTTGCCGAATATTTCGTGTTCGGACAGGAGGACGGCGAAGGGTATTGTACCTGCACCTATTGCACGGCGGCGGCGAATACTTACGGCAGGAGCGGCGTACTCGTCAGGTTCTGCAATAAGCTTCTGGAAAATCTCCGCGCGGACGAAAACTTAAGCGCAAGAACGTTCAAAATAGTCACGCTTGCGTATTCATATACCGTAGCTCCCCCGAAAGGCGGCGTGACCGTGGATAAGGACCTGCGCATTTGGTATGCGGAATATTCGGATATGAGATATTCGCTTTTATCCGATAATCAGCAAGCGATTTCTCCGAGAAAGGACGGTACAAAAGTTTCTTACAAAGAAAATCTGCAAGGCTGGATAAATCTTACGAGCGGAGAAAACAGCGGCTCGGTTATGCTCTATCTGTACGACACCTCTTTCAATAATTACCTTGCGTATTACGGCAGTTCGCCGAGCGCGATTGACGGAATTATCGACGAGGCGAACGATTTGGGCGTGGAGCGTATGGTTGTTCTCGGCTCTTACGACGCGGACAATATGTGGCAGTCGGTTATGCGTAACTATATCTGGTCGAGGAAGATGAGCGACAAGTCGCTTAAAGCGGCAGATTTGCGTGCCGATTTTATAAAGAATTATTTCGGCGAGGCGGCGTGTTCTTATATTCAGAGTTATTGCGAAGATTACGACAAATATTACGCGGATAATACCAAAGATTATCCCGTTAAAAGCGGCAATCAGTATTATCTTAAAGTAACCGTTTCGGAGCATTGCGCAAGTCTTAAACGGGTGAACGACGCGATTTCCGCGGTGAATTCTTCTTCGCTGACGGGAGAGGAAAAGGCGGTTTACTTAAAGAGGCTTTACAGCGTAAAAGCTTCTTCTTACGCGATGATTTTGTATAATTACGAAGATTATTACAGTAAAGCTTTAACTTCGTCGAGCAACCGCGAACTCCTCGGAGGCAGTATAGTCACGGGTTCTTCGACCGCAAAAGCAAACTTTACCGCGGAGTTCAAGACTATTTGCGAAAACGCGGGGATAACCCGTTGCAGAGAGGGCGTGGACGCAAATAACACGGTAGAAAACTTTATCGCGAACAATATCGGCAACGCCTGGTAATTTTTTTGAATAAATTTACTTTAACGGATAAAAAACGCAAGGTGTATTACGGCATTTCATATTAAATTCGGGTTGCCCGAAAAAAATTATTCCGTCGCTTTTTTGTAAAGGGTTTAATTACCTGGAAAGCGAGATTCGCTACGACGTAAATAAAATAACGTTTAAAATCTATCACGAAACGGGCAAACCCGTCGTAAGACCGTTAGTCGGCTATTATACTTTTGATAAAGAGGTATACTCGATAGACGACGAATTTTTGCTCGGCGAAGATTTACTTGTCGCGCCCGTCGCCATTCCCGATTTTACCGACGGACAATGGGTTATGCGCGAGAAAAAGGACGTTACCGAATTTTAGTAGAAGTTATCTGATAGGTAGCGGTAAAAATAAATATCGTGAAGAAATGAAAAATTTCCTTTTGTCCGTTTTATAGCTTGACTTTTTTACGCAAAAGTTATAAAGATTGATAGAATTATAAAAAAGTATTTTGCTGTTTTTTACACAACAGTTTTTTATTGATAACAGCTACTGTAATAAAATCGACCGACCTTGTGATAAAAAGAAAATAATCGAAATGTTTAAAGAATATCTTTATATCGAAAAGTCGTTTTTTCCCGTTGCGGTTTGCAGCGGGTTTTTTTTATAACCTTGTAGCAGTTTTTTATACGAACGCTACTTTCTGTAAAATCCCGGGGTGTGCTTATCCACCGACTTGAAGACTTTTATAAAGTAATTGTAATCGGAAAAACCTACTTCTCCCGCTATTAAAGGCATAGGCTTATCGGTGGTTATGATAAGGTTTTTGGCGGTTACGATTCTTTTTGAATTTACGTATTTTTTAGGAGGCATAAGCGTAGCCTTGATGAACACGTTATAAAGTTGCTTCGGTGTAAGGTAAAACCTTTTGCAAAGTTGCTCTATAGAGAGGTCCTCCGATAAATTCTCGTTCAGAAACGGCTCTATCTCGTTATTGAAAATATCGTTTTTAAGCGTTACGATATTCTTATTTTTAGCATACTCGAACAGCGCGGGAATAAACGTTGTTAAAGAACGATATTTTACTTCCGAAAAAACCGGTATTTTCTCATATGCGCGGAGCATAAAATCGAGATTTTCGCCCGAAGCCGCACAATAATCCCCGATTCGTTGTTCGTCGATTTTTTGCGCTTCCGCATTGCGGAAAGGTCCTATGATCAGATAACCGAATATCTGGTTGTTTATAAGCAATCTTTGCGCGACTTCCGTAAGACCGAAATGGCAGGTATAGTGAAAAGAATTTTCCGCACAAACTTCCAAACGTTTAAGCACGTTCGTGTCCGTTTGCACGCAGTGTCCTTGTAAAGTTTTTTTCACGATCGAACAAAAGCTCGGAACGCATTGCGTGTGTGCGTCCGAAGATTTGAAATTCCTGTCGAAAAAACATACGGAAGTGTCCGTGAGATTTCCGAGATGGGACAAAAGCTCTTTAAAAAGATTCAAATCGTAGTAAATCATACCATAATACTATCATAATCGATTTCTTTTTTCAAGCGAATGTTGTAAATTTTCCGAAAAGGATAGAATTTGCTAAAAAAGGTTTTTTTTATATCTATATTTAAAATCGTTTGTGGTATAAAATAAAATAAAAAAGGCAGATTACTATCAGTCGAACAACGGTAGATTCGATTCAGGAACAAGTCGGAGAAAGGAAGTCGATTCGGCGATAGTTAAACGGAGAAAAAATGGCGACAGGCGTCCGAATAAAAAACAAAAAAGGAAAGATAAAAGATAAACCGATAAGAACTACGGGCGAAAAGGTTTGCCTTGCGGTGGTATTCGTATTGTTCGCGGTTTATTCGGTCACTCTTTTATATCCTTTTTTCTTTTTAATAATGAACTCTTTCAAGTCGGACCCCGTGGAAATGATTATAAACCCGTTAGGATTTCCGCAGAGTTTTTCTTTTTCCACGTACGCCTCGGCTTTCGAGCTTATGAACATCGGAGAAATGTATTTTAATTCGATAACGCTTGCGGTAGGTCAAACGTTCGTTACGATGGCGCTTACGTGTATGGCAGCGTACACTCTTGCGAAATTCAGGTTTAAGGGGAACGGATTTATATATACGTTCGTTATCATAGCGTCCGTGGTGCCGACGATAGGCGCGGAAGCAGCCACTTTTCAACTGATGAACGGCGTGCTTAAATTAAGGAATAATTATTTGGGAATGATGATTATGTGCGGAGGTTTCGGCGGCGCGTTTTTGTATTTGCATAGTTTTTTCAAAGAAATTCCGTGGGCGTACGGCGAAAGCGCGATGATAGACGGAGCGAGCGACCTTCGCGTATTTTTGCAGATAATGTTGCCCCTTGCGAAAAACGGCATAATGGTTTTTACCATAATGCAATTTTTGGGTTTTTGGAACGAATACTGGAAAGCTTTTTTGTACTACGGAAGTCACCCGACGTTAGCGGTCGGACTAAGTCGCCTTTCTTCCCGCGCGGGGCAGGATATACCGTACAGCGTGTTTTTTGCGGGAACGGTGATATGTATTATCCCCGTGCTTATTTTCTACGCAATCTTCTCTAAAAAGCTTATGCGGAATTTAATCGGCGGCGGAATAAAGGGGTAATCGTATGAAAAAAGAAAATACGAGCAAATCACTCGGTTTGACATTTAAAACAAAAAGGAAACTGTTTATAATAGGCATGCTCGCCTTGCCCGTATTGCAGTATCTCGTGTTTTTCGTTTACGTCAACGTCAGTTCCGTAACGATGTCTTTTCAGGTGAGAACGCTTACCTCGGTAGACGTGTCTCTCGGCAATTATAAAAGATTTTTCAACGAACTCGGTTTAGGGGAGATCGGTTACGCGGTAAGGAATTCTTTGCTCGTAGGCGTGAACGACTTGTTTTTGCTGTTCGTATCTCTGGTGCTTTCTTATTTCTTTTTTAAAAAGCTTCCCTGTGCGGGCGTTTTCCGCGTGATATTCTTTTTGCCGTCTATCATATCCATCGTTATTTTCGTAATGGTGTATAAATATATGTTCGATTCCCAAATGGGAATAGTAAACGAGATATTAAAACTTTTCGGCAATACTAATCCGCCGGAATGGTTTTCCGCTACTTCCGAATACCAGATGCCGCTCATATTGTTTTATTGTCTTTGGGTAGGCACGGGATATAACGTTCTTATAATGGGCGGGGCAATGGCTAATTTACCCGAAGAAGTTATGGAATATTCCCGTCTGGAAGGCATCGGAATGGCGCGCGAAATGTTCGGTATAGTCATACCTATGATCTGGCCGACGGTTTCTGTCGGTATATTAAGCAGCGTTACGGCGATGTTTACGTTGTTTTTGCAGGTAGATTTAATGACGAAGGGCGGCGCGTTGCATCAATCCACAACTATATCGTATATGATAAACAGCGTGGTGAAAGGCGGTACAGACTTGGAGTGGGCTTCCGCGCTGGGCGTTTGTTTTACGATAATAGCCGCTCCGATAATAATTATTACGAGAAAAATACTTAATAAAATATCCGAAAATCTCGGATTTTAAAAAGGAGGCAAAATGCTGAAAAAAATTCTTAAACCATTATGCTTTGTCTGCGCGGCGATATTCGCCTTTTCGCTTTCGTTCGCGACCGTATCGGCGGCGGAAATAACCACCGTTCTGATAGAAGACGATTTCGACGGAGACGCTCTCGATAAAAGCAAATGGATTTTTGATTTCGAGGGAGAGGAAACCATAACTTTGCCTGCCGGCGACGAGAAGAATTCTTATATGAGTTTTAATGCGAATCTCGAAGGTTACCTTTTCGGTTCTGCCGAAAAACTTACCGATATAGAATACGTTCAGTTTGACTTTTTGCAGCCTTCGGGGAAATGGGAGGGCGTTTATTTTGCGACGAACGACTCCGATATATTCGGCAAGTATGAAATTCCGCTCGTTCTTACCGAAGGGTATCTCGGCAGTTACGGTCTTTGCGACGTAGAAGCGATTTCGGGAGATAACCTGCTTTGGAATACGGGCGAAAAATGGCATACCGTTCGCATAGAGCCGACGGGCGAATCTTACGCAAAAATATATTTCGGAGAGCAGGGAACGGATTTTGACGGTGCGACCGCTTTCGCGCAAGCGACTTTTAAAAATGTGGGACATTCGTTTAAAAACGCGTACGTTCTTTTTGCGTGCGAGGGCGGCGGCGTATTTAATATCGAT
Source organism: uncultured Clostridia bacterium (assembly GCA_934230055.1). Taxonomy (GTDB): domain Bacteria; phylum Bacillota; class Clostridia; order Christensenellales; family Borkfalkiaceae; genus UBA1259. The sequence goes on along the minus strand of CAKQEE010000003.1, from coordinate 4,882 downwards.
AATCTCGTTATAAAAGCAGCAAACGCCGATATAAACGAAAAGTTTTCTTCCGCCGATATAAACGCGGGGCTTAAAGAGTATAAAAAGAACACTTCTGCGACTTATTCTATCGTATCCGATAACGGGCTTACGATAAAGCAAGCGAAGGAGGGAGACAATATACTATGCAAAAAACCCGTTTCGGTTGAAGAAAGCGTTATAGAAAGTCTTAATTGTTTAGACGTGGCTTTCGATATAGATTTTTCCTCCGCAACGGCAGACGAAGCGGCGTTCGTTTTCGGCGTAGGCGAAACCCTCGGTTACGAAAAGGGTTGCTATGCCTGCGTTTTTACGGCAAACGGTTTAAGACTCGAAAAAATTTTCGAAAGCGGCAGGACGCCCGTTACGGATAACGTAGCCGTTTCCCTCGAAGGCAACGGCGGCGCGACCGTACGCATAATCGCGAATAAGGACGGAACGCTTTCGATATACGTAAACGGCGTTCTTAAAAAGGAAACGAGCGTTGCGGAAGCCGATTTTTATGCGGGGTATTTCGGATTCGCTTCCACGAAAAATAACGCGGGTACGATTAAAGCGGATAACCTTAAAGTAAGGAACGTCAGTTATAAAATTCCCGTAACCAAATCGGTTACTCACAACTTTTCCGACGATTATTTCGGAAACGAAGGTTATGAAGATTTTATAAAGAACGACGGAGACGGTAAAATAGCCGTAAGAGAAGGCAAATTGTCTTTCGAGGGTTGTTCCGACACCTCTTACTTCGGATCCGCGCACGAGTACGATAATTTCGTTATGGATTACAAACTGTGCAGCATACTTGTTTCCGAAAAGGAAACGGACAGAACCGCAACCGCGAAAAACAAATGGATAGGGCTGGATACGGGAAGAGCCGAAAAACGTGAAACGGATTACGGCAGAAACGTTATGTTCTATTTTGAGATAACGCCCACGGAAGAATACATTTCCCTCAACGTCTGGACGAGGGAAGGCTCTTCGGTGAATGCTTCCGAAATTAAGTCGAACGTAATCGAACACGAAAAAATCCCCGCCACTTTGTTCAGCGCTATACAGTACGACGGAAAGATAAAACCCGAAAGCGCAATTCGGGAAAAAGACGCGGTATGCGTTCGTTGGGTAGCGGAAAACGGCGTTTTGAGATTATATCTTAAAAAGGCGTGCGAAACGCGTTTTACGCTTTACTACACGGTAAGCGGCGTGGAAACGACGGGGTATCAGGCATTGACTTGCACGGGATACACCTATCTTAAAATAGACGATTTTTCTATGGCGAATATATCGGAGTTGTATATTTGCGCGGATAATTACGTACCGGAAACGATAACGAAAACGGAAACTAAAACTATTTATGACAGAAGCAACACAGACGAAAACTGGCGCGAGGAGGTGAAAGCGAATTCGGGATCCGGTTGCGGTTCGGCTTTAAGATGCTCGCTTTTCGTACCGCTTATTGCACTTGCCGCGGCATACACGGTTAAAATCGTTGCGAATAAGAGGAGGAAATCAAAGTGAAAAAGATTTTTGCCATAGTCTTATCCTTCGCGCTGTTATTCGTAACGCTTTTCGCCTGTTCCGGAAAAAACGATATATCGAACGTAACCGTACCGAAGTTTGAAAAAAGCGACGGCGTAAAATTCACCGCGTACGCAGGTCCTACTACGGGTAACTGGAACGGCGTTTCCGATAACGTCGATACGCTGACCGACGAACACTATCAAAAACTTGCGGAAGCGGGTTTTAACAAAGTAATAGCTTTATACGAGGGAGCTTCCTCTGAAATAGGGACGGATACCTACGACACGATTCGCAAAAAAAGCGAAAAAGCTTCCGAGGACGCTATGAAGGCTCTTGCTCTTGCGGAAAAATACGGATTGAAATATTACGTTCGAGACTGGTCTTATTACGGATTGAGCAAAAATTTCGAGGATATAACCACGCGAGAGCAGTACGAACGGATAATTTCCGGGATGTTCGACGAAAACAACGAATATATAAAAAGCTCCGCTTATTGCGGAAACTTCGGCGACGACGAGCCTTCTACGGACAAGCTGGAAAAAATCAAATGGCAGGTAGAATTATATAACGAGCAGATGGCTAAAAACGGCGTGACGAATGCGGAAACGCTTGTCAACCTCAATCCCAACTACGTCGGAGAAAGCTCGCTTGGAACTTCTTACAGAGAATATATAGATAAATATTTCGAGTTGCTTGCGCCTATTCTTAAATACGTTTCGTTCGATTTTTATCCGCTTCGTGCGGACAGTTCGAAGGGTAGCCTTTTAAGAACTACTTATCTTGCGAATCTCGAAATGCTTGCTTACAGATGCAAGGGGACGGACGTGGAACTGCGCGGATTCGTGCAGACCGTGGGCGATTACACGGGACTTCGCGATATGACGGGCATTGCGGATATACGCTTTCAGGTATACACCAACATGGCGTTCGGCGCAAAAGAGATAACTTATTACGAATACGGTAATTTCAGAGGACAGGAAGAGGGCAATTTCGCGTTGTTCAATCTAAAAGACGGAACGTATAACTGGACTTACGATCTCGTTAAAAAGGTGAACAACGAGGCTCATAAAATGCAGGACGCCTATCTTAACTTCGATTACGACGGGATTATGTGTTTTTCCTCTCTCGACGAGGGCGTTATAAACACAAATTTCAGAAGCGTGGAACATAAACTTGCGTCTCACGACAGAATAGTTTCCGTAGAAATCGAAAACGACGCGATCATGGGCGCGTTTAAAGACGATAACGGCAACGACGCGTTTATGCTGGTAAATTACACCGATCCCTACTTCGATCTCGACAACAGAGTAACGATAAAGTTTAACGACGCGAAGGCGCTTTTGATGTATCGTTTCGGAGAGGAAGTCTTGGTGCCGCTCGGAAGAGACGGGAGTTATACTTTCGAGTTGTATCCCGGAGAGGGAAGATTTATAATACCGCTCTCATAGCGGAAGAAAAAGCTTTTTGAATAGAGGAGAAAAATATGAATAAAAAAACGAGAATCGCGGGGCTTTTGCTTGCGGTTGTATGCGCCTTCGGATTTGTCGGTTGCGGCGGCGGAAACGGAGGAACGGAAAAGAACAAACTCACGCTTAAAAAGACGGGAGGCAGAGAGGTCGTATTTGAATATCTGAACGGCGGGTTCGGAGACGATCCGTATATCGCGGTGGCAAACGCCTTTATGGATAAACATCCGGACGTGCAGATAAGCCTTCTTCCGAACAGGGAACTTGCGAGTACGACCGCGCTTAATTTGAAAGGCGACGCTTCGAGCGTTTCCGATATATATTCCTATATGAGCGACGGGCAGATAAAAACGTGGGTTACGGACGGACTTGTAGAGGACCTTACCGAATTATGCAACAAACAGACGATAGACGGCAGAACGGTTCTGGACGCTATGACGGGCAACGCTTCTTCCGCGGTGAATATAAACGGCAAAATATACGCCGTTCCGGAATATACGAGAACGACGGGCTTCGTTTATAACGCCGACCTTTTTGATAAATACGGCTGGGAAATACCCGAAACGACAAAAGACCTGGAAGAGCTTTGCAAAAAGATTTTATCCGACACGAATAACGCCGTTGTACCTATCGTTTGGTGTAACGATGCGGACGGATACCTTTATTACGCCACGGAAAACTGGTTGAGTCAGTACGAAGGTATAGAGAGAATGGATAAGTTTTACGAGTACGGAAGCGTGGAAGTTTACGCTACGGAAGACAATGACGAGGGATCTATATCCACCGCTAAAAAGTTCGCACTCGAAAAGCTCGTAAAATTCTTTTTACCCATGAGCGAGGGAGGTTACGCTCACGAAAAATCGAGAACGCTTTCCAATACCAACGCGCAATACGCGATTATAAGCGGCAGCGCGGCAATGATGCTTAACGGCTCTTGGTTTGAAAACGAAATGCGGCTTTACTTAAAGAACGAAACGCTTAAAATGTTCCCCGTACCCGAGCTTTCCGATTCGGCGGGCAACATTCTCCGTTCGGAAGGGTTTACCACGGAAGAAAGTAAGCGCGTGCTTACTGCGGACTACGGTTCTTATTATTTTATTCCCACAAAGGCAAACAATAAGGCGGACGCAATGGAATTTTTGCTGTACCTTTCTTCCAAAGAAGCCTGCATGATATATACGAGTTATTCCAACGCCGTGCGCCCGTTCGATTACGATCTCGATTCGGCTTCCGAAAATTATAAAGATATGAGCGCGTTCGGTAAATCCGTCCTCAATATGGGCGAAAATTATTATCTGTATTCTTCCGTATCGAACAGTACGCTTGCACTTAAAAACAAGGGCGGGCTTTGGCCGAGAGGCGTAAGAATAGAACAGGAAATACTTGCGAAAGGCGCGAACAAAAATGCGACTTACTGGATCGAAAAGGACTATTCCGCCGCAAAGCTCGCGTGGGACAGTTGGATGGAGCTTGTGTAGATTATTGCGTAAAACTGCCGTAAAGGAATAAAAATACAGAAAAAACGGAAGTTTTTTATCTATACAAAAAAACGCAAACGGTTTATCATTATTAAACAGCGGGGGGTAGAAAAATGAAAAAAATATCCGTCTTATCGCTTTTTCTCGTTATAGTCGCGATAGCTTGTTTCGGCGCGTGCGGAGAAAAGAAAGAAAAGGTGTATTACAACGTAACTTTCGTTCGGGAAGGCTTGCCGAACGAAGTGAAACGCGTGGAAAAGGGTTCCGCGCTTACCGATATACCCGAACTCGAAGTAAAAACGGGCTATTCCGCTTCTTGGGACAGGACGGATTTTACTAACGTAACGCAGGATATTACGGTAAACGCGGTATACACGGCAAATACGTATAAGGTCACTTACGACG
>CAKQEE010000002.1 GCA_934230055.1 uncultured Clostridia bacterium | reverse complement strand
AGAAAGAAGCACGGCTCAGAATGACGGAGAGCAGAAGATTCTTAGCGAGAGCGGCTCCGCGAGAAACGGGGTTTTGCAAAAAATAATTTTATATTTCATCCGAATTTCGGTTGACAAAGAGGGGACGGGGCATTATAATAAAAACTAACGAGCGTTAGTTAGTTAGGCTAAAAACGAAATTACACCGTAAAGCAAAGAAAATGCTCTGCGGTAAAGCGAGGACGGAAAATGAAAAACGATACGAAAACGGAGATTGTGAAAAAGGCTTTGGAACTTTTTTCGGAAAAGGGGTACGATGCGGTGAGCGTGGCGGACATTGCGGCGGCGGTGGGGATAAAAGCGCCGTCGTTATACAATCATTTTAAGAGCAAACAAGAAATTTTCGAGGCGATTGTGGAATCCACCGCGCGGCAGTACGAACGGGATACCGATAGAATGGATATACACGTTCAGAGCGCGGAAACGGATTTTGCTGCCATATTGCCTATCGGCGGCGCGGCATTGTGCGAAAAAGTGGGGCAAATTTTCGATTATTCCTTACACGACGAGAATATTAGCAGATTTCGGAAAATGCTCACGATAGAACAATTCCGTTCCGGGGAGCTTGGCAGGCTTTATACAAAGCGTTTTGTGGACAGACTTATTGACTATCACGCGGAAATTTTTAAAGCCCTGATAAAGGCGGGCGTGATTTGCGAAGCAGATCCGAAAGCCCTTGCGCTTATGTACGTTTCGCCCGTGATAACCCTTATAGGGATATGCGACAGAGAGCCGCAAAAAGAAGCGGAATGCAGAAAAAAACTTAAAGACCATGTTTTGCTTTTCTATAACATGGTACAAAAGGAAAGGAAATAAAAGCGGTGCGCGCAACGCAAAACGTAAAGGTCGGAAAGGAGGCAATTTATGAAAAAAACTTTGATAAGTAAGCTCGGACTTTTAGGGGTGATAAGCTTTTTGTCTTATGTGGCGGCGGTCACTTTTTCGCCCTTTGCATACGAGGGGTATAATCCGCTCGCGCAGGCGGTGAGCGACCTTTCCGCGGCGGACGCGCCCTCTCTTATGCTTTGGAACAGGCTTTCCGCTTTGTATAACGTGTGCGAAACGGCGTGCGTAACGGTGGTTTGCATAGCCGTTTCGGAACGGAAAAACAAGCTTTTCCGCACGGGCGTGTATCTTTTTGCGGTTATGGAATGGGTTTCCGCGGTAGGGTTTCGCGCGTTTCCGCTATCGACAAGCGGCTTTGCGAACACTTTTCAGGACGTAATGCATATAGCCGTAACCGCAGTTACGGTAATTTTTTCCGTAGCTTCGCTTATAGTAATAATCGTGGCGGGGGCGAAAGATAAAGAATACCGCGGGATAGGCGTTTGTGCGGCTGTTGCTCTTACGATGATGCTCGTCGGCGCGCTCGGAATGAAAATAGTTCCCGCGGCGTACTTCGGCGTGGTGGAAAGATTCAGCGTGTTTGCGGCAACGGGCTTTAATGCCGCGCTCGGGCTGTGCGTATTCTTCGGTGGGTTTGCTTTTTGCAAAAACGCGGGACAGAAAGCGGGGACTAAAACGGAACAAGCGCGCGTTAAAGAGGGGACTTCCGAAAGCGCGGAAGCAGAAAGGGAAAATATAAAAAATAGTTAAAAAGATATAAAATTTTACGAAAAGGTTATAAAAAATGGACGAAAATTTAATTATAAGAAGAGAAGAAGAAAAGGACTATAAAACAATAGAAAACTTGGTGCGGGAGGCTTTTTGGAACGTTTACCGCGAAGGGTGCTGCGAGCATTACGTTTTGCATTGCTTCCGAAAAGATCCCGCGTTCGTGTCGGAGCTGGATTTGATTATGGAAAAGGAAGGCAAACCGATAGGGCAGGTGATGTATGCGCGCGCGGAAATCGAGTGTGACGACGGGCAAAAGCTGCCGATTATGACATTCGGTCCGATAGGTATCGCGCCCGAATATAAACGAAAGGGGTATGGTAAAAAGCTACTCGATTATTCTATGGAACAGGCGGAAAAGCTCGGCGCGGGCGCGCTTGCCATTACGGGGAATATAGATTTTTACGGAAAGTCGGGCTTCGTTCCCGCAAAAAAGAAAGGCGTAAGATACGCGGAAGACCCCGAAGCCGATTACTTTTTGATAAAGGAGCTTAAAGCGGGCTTCTTAGAAGGCGTGAGCGGCGTTTACCGAGATCCCGAAGGTTATTTCGTTGCCGATAAAAATCCGAAGGAGTTTGAAGAGTTCGATAAAACTTTTCCGAAAAAACAAAAGCTTAAACTCGAAGGGCAACTGTTTTAACGGCGGAAAGAGGAAAGCGGAAAAACGGGAAGTCGGAAGCAAAAGCTGTAAGCATAAAGCGGAAAGTTGCTTAAAAAGGGCAACGATAAAAAACTTAAAACTTAAAAGGAAAAAGTCAACGCCCCCGAAAAAAACTTCGGGGGCGCGCTTTATATAAAAATTATTTTGTTTTCCGTGTAGTTTGGACGGCAGGACTGCCAAATTGCCCGTTTGCCCGTTCCGTCAGCCCGCCGAACAGTTCTGTCGAACCGCCCGGCCGTTTGTCAATCGTCGAATTCTTTGATAAGCGCGGCTCTTTTTTTATCCGCTTTTCTTTTTACGGTGGTAAATATAAAGCCGATGATTATAAAGCTGTAAAAGGAAAGCATCCGCCAAACGAGCATTGCGGAGAAGCCGCCGCCTTTAACGAGTATTCCCGTAGAGAACAGCACGTAAAAGGAAAGGTCCGCCGCGCCCGAATTGCCCGGTGTGGGGATAAAGGAAATGGCAGCGTACAGTATGGAGCAAAGAAGAACTACCTGCGTCCATTCTATAAAGCCGCTGACCTCCGGCGCGTCGAAGCCGAAAAACCTTAACGTAAAATACGCTATGGAAGAAAGGCTTAAATGCTCTGAAAAGCTTAACAAAAACGCCGTTATGAACGCCGCGGGCGAAGAAGCGAGTTGCTTTAAGCATTTGGAGTTGTGGCGCACGTTCTTTATGGTTTTCGCCGTGGATTCCTCGGGATTTTTCACTATGCGGAGTTTTCCGCCGAGTTTTATCACCCATGTAACAAGCTTGGTGCCGACGTTCGGGAGCATACAGAACAAAATTACGATTACGGGCATTATCATGCAACAAAGCAGACCTATAATCGCAAGCACGTTAAAGGGTACCACGTCTATATTTATAATCTGTCCCGTTTTGGAAAACAGCCCCGTGTTATATGCGATAAGCGAAAATACGCCGATTATCACGAACGCGAACTGATTGAGAATATAAGTCGCTATGGGCAGGGCGGAAGCCACGCCGCCGTGTACGCCGTGCTTTGAAAGGTGATAAATTTCAAATGGCTGACCGCCTACCGCAAGCGGGGTTACGTAGTTATAATAAAGCCCTATAACCGCCGTTTCCATACAGGTTTTGAAGTGCCATTTTTTGGTGGTTTCCTTGCACAAAACGGAAAGTTTTAAGCCCTTGGAGAAGAAGCACAAAAAGAGCGAAAGGAGCGCGAGGAGCAAATATCCCCAGCATTGCGCGAAAATGCCGCCGAGCGCGGCAAAGTCCGCCTGATCGTTGTCGCCCGTAAAAAAGTCTTTATAAAACGTATAAGCCAAAACGCCGACCACAAGAACGATAAACACCGCGGTAAACACGTTTTTCAGTATTTTTTGCCGCCTGTCTACCTGTTTATCGTCGTTTATGCCGAAAACTTTCGTCATAACCAGTTGCTTGCCCTGTTCGTGAGCGTCCTCGTCGGAAGAGATTTTACGGAAAGGGTCCGCAGGGGCTGCGGAAGTTTTTGCTTCGGTACCGTTGAAATCGGCCGACGAAAGAGCGTCTTTTTTTACGCCTGCTTTGCTTTTTGCTGCTTTCGCGGACTTCGCGTTTTTCGTGATTGTCGCACCCGAAGGAAATTCGGCGGAAATATTTTCGGAATTTGCGAAATTTTCCGTTTGCGCGATGTCTGCTTCTTCTGCCGCCTTTGCTTTGGCAAGTTCGGCTTCGGAGCTTACTTCCACGATTTTCGGTTCGAGGGTGTTGTCGTCAATCTCTATTTTATGAAGTTTATACCGTTCTTTTTTTTCTCGCATAATAAGCTTTATAATAAGAAATTATATTTGTTCGGCGATAACCTAACTAATATATTATACTTGCAAAAATAAATAAAGTCAACCGAAATGCCGAAAAGGGGCAAAAAGGGAGGAAAAACAGCAATTCGTCATTCCGAGAATTTCCCGCGGAGCCGCGCCACCGTCATTCTGAGCCTTGCTTCTTGCTCCCTGCTTTCGAAGAATCTCTTCTTCCCGTCATTCTGAGTCGCGCTTTTTGCACTTGTCCGCGAAGAATCTAAAACTTCTCAACCACCGCCGGCGCGGTCCCCCTTCTCCCACAGGAGAAGGCTTTTTACTCCGTCAAAAATTGCCCGTTTCAGAATGACGAAAAGTTGTTTTCCTTTCGTGTTGTGATTCTTGCCGATGCATAAACGTGGGGGAGAGGAGAAAATTCGTTTAAAAAAAGCAGCCCGCCTCTTGCTAAAAGCAAGGGCAGGCCGAAAAAGGAAAAGTTTTTAGCCGTTTTTGCGGATTTTCACCGAGCGGCTTGTGTGGGCAAATAAAGTTTCGCGCGTTTAACGTAAAAGAGATATTAAATAAAAACGGAAATCAGTTGATTATATGCACCGTGATTTTTGCGGTTTCCTCGGGGGAAATTTTTACCGTCACGGGATAAGAACCCGCCGTTTTTATGTTCGATTGAAGAATTATCTTCTTTTTATCTATGTCATAGCCAAGCTCAGAAAGCTTGTCCGCTATTTCTTTATTCGTCACGCTGCCGAAGAATTTGCCTGCCGCGCCGCTTTTTACCTGCAAGGAAACTTCCGCGCCGTTCAATTTCTCTTTAAGTTCTTTATTAGCTTTGAGCGTTTCTTTTCTATGGAACTCCGCGGCGGCTTTTTGCGCCTTGTTTTCGTTTATCGCGGCGGCGTCCGCAACCTTTGCAAGACCGTTTTTGATAAGGAAATTTTGGGCGAACCCGTCTTTCGCTTCGATAACGTCTCCCGCTTTTCCGGAGCCTTTAACGTCTTTAATAAGCACAACTTTCATAGCAAAACAGACGCTCCATATTTTAATTCTATTCTATTTTACCTCAAAATGGCGAAAAAGTCAATAGAAAGAGAATAATTTTTTTAAAATAGTAAAAAATAAAGTTATAAGGAGATTCAGTATGAAAGAAAATCGTTCTATACGTTGCGACGTAACCGGTTGCAGACACAATTTCTGCGGCGAAAATTGCCAACTCGAAAGCATTAAGGTAACTTGCGGCTGCGGCGAAAGCTGCACCTGCTGCGGAAGCTATTCCGAAAAAGAGTAATCGGCAAAAAAATGTAAAGAGGGTTGCACCGCGTTCGGCGCAACCCTCTTTTTCATATATTATTCCGGAAAAACTCCAATTCGCGCTGACGCGAATATATCCATAAAAAATTACGACTATTTCGTCTGTACACATATATTTTAGCACTTTATTTTTATTTGTCAAGCGAATTTGAAAATTTCTTTCAAAAAATTTAATATTTTTTCAAAATTTTGATAAAAATTTCAAAAAACCCGAATACGAACGTTTGAAAAACCGAAACGGCATCTTCCGCGGGCTTAAAAAATACCGCAAAAAATACCGCTTGGCAAAGCCCGCAACGGGTTGACAAAAGCCTTTATATATTATATAATGTTTTTTATATAATCCGAAAATGGCGTATAGTGCGCCGTTCGGTCTGAAAAAAGAAGATTTTTTATCGGAGGAAGAGATATTATGGCAGAAGAGGTTTTGCTTACAAAAGAAGGTAAAGAGGAGCTTGAAAAAAGACTCGAATACTTAAAAATGGTTAAGCGCGCGGAGATTACCGAAAGAATCAAAACCGCGAGAGAGTTCGGCGACCTTTCCGAAAACGCGGAATACGACGCCGCTAAAAACGAGCAGGCTATGATCGAGGGCGAAATTCTCGAAATCGAAGCCAAACTCAAATACGCCGTTATCATAGGCGACGCGAAAAAGGGTACCATTTCGCTCGGCAGCAAGGTTGAATTTGTAGATGACGAAACGGGGGATGCTTTTGAATACGAAATAGTCGGCACGACGGAAGCGGACGTGGAGCAGGGCAGAATTTCCAACGAATCGCCCATAGGCAATGCCCTTCTCGGTCACAAGGCGGGCGAGTGCGTAAGAGTTCAAACCCCCGTCGGCGTGAGATCCGTAACCGTTAAAAAGGTTGTTTAACGGGCGAAAAACGCTTCATAAGCTTTTACGCGCGCGATTTACCGACCGCTTAATAAAACAAATAACTTAACGAGAAGAGACAGATGGAAGAGAATAAAAACGTTACCGCGGCAAACGAAGCCGCGCCCGAACTCGATTTAAACGAGATTTTAAAAGTAAGAAGAGCAAAGCTCGACGCGCTTAAAGCGGCGGGCAAAAACCCCTTTGAAAAAGTCCGTTACGACAGAACGGCTTTGAGCGGGGATATTAAAAGCAACTACGAAAAATACGAAAACCAAACCGTGGGCATTGCCGGCAGACTTATTAGCAAGCGCATTATGGGCAAAGCCTCTTTCGCCGTCATTTTAGACGGGCAAGGCACTATTCAAAGTTACCTTTCCATAAACGAATTAGGCGACGACTACGTTGCTTTTAAGGATTATGACATAGGCGACATCGTGGGAATAACCGGTTTCGTGTTCAAAACCCGTACGGGCGAAATTTCGGTACACGCGCAGCATATAGAGCTTCTTGCGAAGTCTCTTCTTCCCCTTCCAGAAAAATATCACGGATTGAAAGACGAAGATACCCGCTATCGTCAGCGCGAAATAGACCTTATAGCGAATCCCGAAGTCAAAAAGACTTTCGTGGCGCGTTCTAAAATAATGTCCGCTATTCGCGAATATTTAGACGGCATCGGCTATCTCGAAGTGGATACCCCCGTTTTGCAGCCGCTCGAAATAGGCGCGGCGGCAAGACCTTTCAAAACCCACCACAACGCGCTCGATATAGATATGTATCTGCGTATAGAAACGGAGCTTTATTTGAAAAGGCTTATAATCGGCGGGTTCGACAGGGTGTACGAGGTCGGCAGAATCTTCCGTAACGAGGGTATGGACAGGTCTCACAACCCGGAATTCACTACGGTGGAAATGTATCAGTCGTACAGCGACTATCACGAAATGATGGATATTATCGAAGATATGTACCGCAAAATAGCAGTTAAGGTTTGCGGAACGGACAAGATAACCTATCAGGGCGTGGAAATAGATATGGGCAGCCCGTGGGCGCGCCTTACGATGAAAGAGGCTGTGGAAAAATACGCGGGCGTGCGCTACGACGACTGGAAAACGGACGAGGACGCGAGAGCCGCCGCAAAAGCCAAGGGCGTTACGGTGGAAGAGGGCGAAACGGCGACCAAAGGTCACGTTTTAATCGCGTTTTTCGAGGCGTTCGTAGAAGACGAGCTTATGCAGCCTACCATAATTTACGATTATCCGGTGGAAAATTCTCCGCTTGCAAAGCGTAAGTCCACCGATCCCGCGTTTACCGAGAGGTTCGAGTATTTTATATACGCAAGAGAAATGGGTAACGCGTTTTCGGAGCTTAACGATCCGATAGACCAGCGCGAAAGATTCGTAAAACAGGTTGCGGAAAAGCGCGCGAAGGGCGGCAACGACGCGAAGGTAGACGAGGATTTCGTAACCGCGATGGAATACGGTATGCCTCCTACGGGCGGACTCGGTTTCGGCGTGGACAGACTTGTTATGCTTCTTACCGACAGCGCGTCTATAAGAGACGTTATACTCTTCCCCACGATGAAGCCGATAAGATAAGTTTTTCGGCGAAAAAGGAAAAAGGGGAGTCGGGGCTAAAAGCTATTCCGAGGAATTGAAATGGACAACAAGCTTACAAAAAAAAGATTATCGGATTATCTTTCTTACGAATGGATTATGATGATATTCGTTATAGTCGCCGCGATAGTGCTGTGGGAACTCGTGTACTCGGTATCCGCCGTAAGGCTTACTTCGGGGCAGCAGTTTAAGTATTATTACGACGAGAACGTCGTTGCGGGGAGCGACGGCGGGCTTTACGAGCTGATTATCGGCGAGGACGGCAAAAAAACGTTCAGCTACGACGTGCTTGACGTAACTACCGAGCAGCTTTCTTCTAAATACAACGTTTTGTCCGTGAGATTATCCGTTTACGAGGGAGACGCTATTTTTACCGACGGCACCGTGGACGAAAAGGGTTCTTCGAGGCTGAAAAAGCTTGTAGAAGGAAACAGCGTTTATACCTACGAGCGGCTGGAACAGGACGGAATAAACTATCTTTCCACCTTTCTTAAAGACGAATACGCGTCTTTAAATTACGAGGAAAGAACAGAAAAGGTTTACGATTACGAAAACCTTGACGAAAGCAAGATAGAAGCGCGCTTTCTGGAAAGAATGAAAGGCGATAACCGCTTCCGCAAAGAAGAGGAAAAAGCCGCGGGAAAAATTCTTGAAAAGGGAAGAATAAAAAAGCTTTGCACAGAAATGAAAAAGTTCTGCTATCTTTTAAATGTCGGCGAAGAAAAGGGGATTTTCGAGAGGTACACGAAGTACGAGCTTGCCCTTTCCTCCGCGGACGAAAGAAATAAAGCGGATTATCAAAAGGCATACGACAAAGAGGTTTCGGAGGGCAGGCAAAACGCCGCGTATGCGCTTAAAATGGATAAGCTTACGGGCGGGAAAAGCGTTTCCGAGTATCTGCGCCTTTCGGGAAAAGATTCTGCGGAGGGCGTAACGCTCGCGCTGTTCGATTTTTATAACGTGGCGGAGGCGAAGCTTTACGATTTGCAGTTTGAAACGGTTAGCTTTGTGAATAAAATCGTGGAAGAATTCAGCGATATTTATTCCGTTTTCGAGTGAGCGGGAAGTTTCCGTTTCAATGTGGATATAATTATGAAAGGCAAATTTTTAACCTTCGAGGGGTGCGAAGGAGTGGGTAAATCCCGCCAGATCGCCCTGCTCGAAGAATATCTTAAAAAAAGCGGCGTTAAGTATCATCTTACGCGCGAACCGGGCGGTACGGGAATTTCCGAGCAGATTCGTAAGGTTATTTTAGACGGAAAGAACGTGGCGATGACGGACGAGTGCGAAGCTCTTTTATACGCCGCGGCAAGGGTTCAGCTTCTTAAAGAAGTCGTCCGCAAAAAGCTTGACGAGGGGTATCTCGTCGTGTGCGACCGGTTCGTGGATTCCTCGTTTGAATATCAGGTCAAGGCGCGCGGACTCGGTTACGATTTCGTGGAAAAAATCAACGATTACGCGATTAAAAACTTCACGCCCGACTGTACGATTTTTCTTGATTTAAGCCCCGAAGCGGCTTTTAAAAGAAAGGGCGGCGCGGACGCGGCGGATAGGGTTGAGCTGTCGGGCGCGGAATTTCACAGGCACGTGTACGAGGGGTATACGGAGCTTGCGAAAAAATTTCCCGAAAGAATTGTAGACATAGATTGTTCGGGGACGAAAGAGGAAACTCACGGCAAGATTATAGCCGCGCTTAAAGAGAGAGGAATTTTATGAAAGGACTTTTTCCGCTCTTAAAAGATACCGCGCCGTATAAAACCGTTTTCGGCGACAAGAGAAGCGGCAGACTTTCGCACGCGTATCTCGTGATTTGCGCGGATAAAGCTTTTATAAAAGATTATCTTAAAATCCTTGCGCGGGTTATCGTTTGTAACGAAGAAGAACCTTGCGGGTTTTGCAGAAATTGCAGGCTTACCGAAGAGGAAACTCATCCCGACGTGTATTTTTATCCGCAAAAGGGCGATTCCGTCACCGCGGAGGACGTTGCGGATCTGATAGAAAAAACCAACCTGAAACCCGTCGAGGGCGATAAAAAGGTGTTCGTTTTAACGGGTGCGGAAACGATGAACGCTTCCGCGCAGAACAAGCTTTTAAAAACCTTGGAAGAGCCGCCCGCGGGCGTGCATATTCTTATCGGCGGCACGAGCGAATATCCGCTTCTTCCAACCGTTCGTTCGAGAACCAAAAAGCTGGAAATTCCCGCCTTTTCCGCAGAAAAAATAATCGGCGCGCTGAAAGAGGAATGCCCGGATAGGGAAAAGTTGGAAACCGCGGTGGCGCTTTCCGACGGAACGATAGGCAACGCGCTTGCGCTCTACGGCGACGAATCGCTTGCGGAAGTGACCGAAACGGCGATAGACGTGCTGACGGGTATGAAAAGCAGTAGAGACGTGCTTAAATATTCGGTAAAAATAACTTCGTTAAAAGCCGATACGGAAGAGTTTTTATCCGTATTCGAGCTGTTGCTTCGCGACCTTTTGGCGTATGCGGAGGGCAAAGACGAGCTTGCGCAGGACAGGCGCGCGCTTAAACGAACGGTCAAGGCGGAAGGCTTTAATACCGCCGCGCTCATATACGCGCTCGAAAAGGTGACGGAAGCGAAAAAAATAAAAAAATTCAACGGCGGCGGGGCAATGCTCGTCGAAAGACTGTTGTTTTCCGTTTTGGAGGGGAAACATAAATGGCAAAAGTATTAGGCGTAAAATTCAAAAACACCCCAAAAATATATTATTTCTCGCCCGAATGCGATACCGCGGAGTATAAAGAGGGTTCGGGCGTTATAGTAGACACGGCAAAAGGCGCGGAATACGCTACCGTGGTGTTCGGAACAAAAGATATTCCCGAAGAGAAAATAACTCACCCGCTTAAACCTATCGTGAGAAAGGCTACCGAAGCGGACGAAAAACGCATAAAAGAGAACTCGGAAAAAATTCCCGAAGCGATGCGCTATGCGGAAGAAAAAATCGCCGAAGCGGGGCTGGAAATGAAGCTCATCGGTTGCGAATTTTCTTTCGACGGCAAAAAACTTTCCTTTTTCTTTTCCGCGGATAAGCGCGTGGATTTCAGGGAGCTTGTCAAATCGCTCGCTTCGCATTTCCATTTAAGAATAGAGTTAAGGCAGGTAGGAATAAGGGACGAAACGAGAATTTTGGGCGGCATCGCGCCGTGCGGAAGAACGTGCTGTTGCGCGGGGAGTCTTACGGACTTCGGAAAGGTTACCATAAAAATGGCTAAAAACCAAGGCTTGCACCTTAACCCCGGCAAGATAAGCGGGCTTTGCGGCAGGCTTATGTGCTGTCTGGAATACGAAAACGATTATTACGAAGTCGCTTGCAAAAAGGTACCTAAAATCGGTTCTACCGTCGGCACGCCCGAAGGAAGCGGCATAGTCGTTTCCAACGATATGCTTAAAATGATTACGAAGGTTAAAATCCCCAAAGATGGCGGCGGCGAGGTTTATAAAGACTTCCCCTCTGCCGACTTGAAATTCAAAAAGAGTTGCGGCGGCTGCGAAGGTTGCGGCAAAGAGGAAGATTTGGAAGATTTAACGGAATTAACGGAGGAATTTTCCGATTAACCGTTTACAAAACGGAAAAAGTGTGATAAAATATACTTAATAAACACGGAGGTAAACTACCATGGCATTTAAAATAAGCGATCAATGCATTTCCTGCGGTTCTTGTGCGGAAACTTGCCCCGTCGGAGCGATTAGTCAGGGCGAAACACAGTACAACATAGATCCCGATGCTTGTTTGAGCTGCGGCGCGTGCGCTGCGGGCTGTCCTGTCGGGGCTATTTCCGAAGAGTAAAAAATCTTTAAGAAATCTTTTAAGGCGCGAAAAATTTTTCGCGCCTTAATAAGTTTTTTATGCGATTTAAAACCGGGCGTTAAACAAAACCGGTTTAAGTACGTCGTTATCGCGCCGTCACGATTGCGGCGCGCGGAGGTGTTATGCTTGTAACCGAGGATTTGGGACTTTGCGGCATAAAAATTTATCAGGACGACGAACTGTACCGTTTCACTTCCGATTCGGTACTTTTAAGTCGTTTCGCAAAGGCGAAAAAAGGGGACGTCGTTGCCGACTTTTGTTCCGGAAGCGGCATAGTCGGTTTCAACTTTTACGGGCTTAACGCGCCGCTCGTGGATAGCGTAACTTTTTTCGAGATGCAAAAACCGCTTTTCGACTTGTCCGTTAAAAGCATAGAAAGAAACGGGCTTTCGGATAAATTTTCCGCTGTAAAGTGCAAAGTGCAGGAGATAGACAAAAACTTTTACGGAAAATTTTCGCTTGTGCTGTGCAATCCGCCGTACATGTCGGCGGCATCCGGTGCGCACGATAAAAGCGAAACCGTGGCTATTTGTAAAAGAGAAATCGCGCTGAACGTTTTAGAGCTTGCGAAAGCGATTTCTTTGACATTGAAATTCGGCGGAAGAACGTGCATCGTTTACCGTGCGGACAGACTCGCGGACGTTTTGTGCGCGCTCCGAGCCGTTAATTTAGAACCGAAAAGGCTTCAGCTCGTAGAGGCAGCGGGAAAAGAACCCTATTTGTTTATGGTAGAAGCGGTAAAAGGCGGTAAAAGCGGCATTAAAATACTCCGCAATGCGGAGAATCGGTAAAGAGAAAAAGAAGGGGAGGGAGAACCTCCCGAACGAAAGGAGAACGGTTATGCTTTATCTCGTAGCGACGCCGATAGGCAATCTTAAAGACATCTCTTACAGAGCGATAGAAACGCTCTCTCTCGTAGACGAAATCGCATGCGAGGATACTCGTCGCACCGCGATTCTCTTAAATCATTACGGAATAAAAAAGCCGCTCGTAAGCTACCACAAGTTTAACGAACGCGAGTCGGGCGAAAAGCTTATAGAAAAGCTGAAAGAAGGCAAAAACGTCGCCCTCGTTTCCGATGCGGGAATGCCCGTTATCTCCGATCCCGGCGCGATTTTGGTGAATATGCTTATAGAAAACGACCTTCCTTATACGATTATTCCGGGCGCGTGCGCGTTTGTTTCCGCACTCGCGCTGTCGGGGTTTGACGGCACGAAAGTGGCGTTTTTGGGCTTTCTTCCGGAAAAAAACAAAGAAAGAACGGAGCTGTTGGAGAAATACAAAAATCTTGACCTCACGCTCGCTTTTTATTCCGCCCCGCACGACGCGGAAAAGGACGTAAAAACGCTTTTTGAAGTTTTAGGCGACAGAAACGCCGTTGCGGTTAAAGAAATAACAAAACTCCACGAGCGTGCGGAAAGATTCAAATTGTCCGAAGGACTGCCTTCCGAACCCAAAGGCGAATACGTTTTGCTTGTGGAAAAGGGGGAAGATTGCAACTCGCTCGTTTCTCTTTCCGAAAAGGAACACATAAAATACTATATGGATATGGGTTACGACAAAAAAGAAGCGGTTAAAGCGGCGGCAAAGGACAGGGGCGTTAAAAAAAGCGACCTGTATAAGTTTTCGATAGACCTATAAACTAAAAATCGTCGCGCCGAAACTCAAAAAATCCGTTGTGCTTTGCGACGGGTATAGGCATATTCGTGCAAAAAAATCTTAAAGCCGAAAAAAAGAAACGCGCGCCCGCAATCTTGCGGGCGCGCGTAAAATTTTAAACTTTTACTTAAACGATTACTTATACTCAAAGTTTTTTCTTATCGATTTAGATTGCGATTATATCGTTAAAATTATTTTTTATCCGTGCTTCCGAGTCCGCCCTTTCGCGCGGCAACGCAATCGTCGTCTGCGGTTATTCCGAATTCGGTAAACACGCCTTGCGCAAAAGCCTTGCCTTTTTCTACCGAAAGGGTTTTGTCGCCCCGATTGGTCATTTTTATAAAGATATGCCCCTCGTTTTCGGCAAAATAATAGTCGGAATCGATTATGCCCACGGTGTTGTCGAGGGTTAAGCGGTATTTAAATCCAAGGCTTGAGCGAGGATAGATCGAAAGAACCCAGCCCTCTTCTATCTTAACGCGGATTCCCGTAGGAATTTTTATCGTTTCGCCCGCCTGAAGAGTAAAGGCTTCCGGTGCGAAAAAATCGTATCCCGCGCTGCCCGCGGTGGCGCGTTTTGGAAGAAGCACGTCTTCGTAACTTGCGGCGGACGCAGACTTTGAGTATTCGCAGAGAGAAACTTTTTCAAACCGAGCGATTCTTTTCATAAAAACTCCTTAAAAACTCCGTTTCGGGGTTTAGAACATAATCTTTTAAAACATTATATAATATATAGGCGGCAAAAGCAACCGAAAAAGCCGAAGGAAATCAAAAGAAAATAGGAACGCTTTGTCGGAAAATGTGAATTCAAACCGTTGACAGCGGCGGACAAATAATTTAGAATAATAAAAAAGGGAGGCAAACCGACGGCAATGAAAATATGCGTATACGGCGCGGCAAGCGAAAAAATAGACGAGGCTTATAAAAACGACTGCTATAATCTCGGTAAATACTTGGGTGAAAGGGGTCACTCGCTCGTATTCGGGGCGGGTTCGGAAGGCGTTATGGGTGCAACGGCGCGCGGCTTTAAGGCGGCGGGGGCGAAAGTTTTCGGCGTGATACCCACTTTTTTTAAGGAAAACGGGTACGAAGGCATTTTTTACGAAGCGGACGAACTCGTTTTTACCGAAACGATGGCGCAGAGAAAGCAGACCATGGAAAACGAGTGCGAGGCGTTTATCATCGCGCCCGGCGGAATAGGCACGTTTGAGGAATTCTTTCAGACGCTTACCTTAAAACAGCTCGGCAGGCACAAAAAGGCGATAGTCGTTTATAATTCGCAGGGTTTTTACGACGGACTGGAAACGAGTATGCTTAAAATGATGGAAAAAGGCTTCGTGAACGAAGAATGTAAAAAAATATATAAAATTTCCGCGGATATAAAAGAAATCGCGGAAGATATAGAAAACTATTCTCCGGACGATATAGACTGGTCGCTTCTTAAAAGGAACACCGAATGCAGATAACGACGCGCGCATAGCGGCGCATATCTTTGCAAAAGCGTTTGCGGCGGCAAAAAAGCGGTTTATAAGGCGGGGAGGAGCAAGCGGCGCGTAAAGCCGCGTATATCGGCGAATAAAGAAGAAGAGTTTTTCGACGATTTTCGGCAAAATTTTTAATTATGCGAAAAGCGTGTCAAAATCGTTTGACAAAGCAAAAAGAGTTTGCTACAATAAAGGCGTAAATTAAATATCAACCCAATATAGGTTCGTATATACGGCACGAACGTTTCTACCGCATCGCCACAGACGCGACTATTGGATAAAACGAAGCTTTTTCCGCATTGAATTTTTTACTGCTACGGGAAAGTGAGGTTGGTCTTTGCGGAACGGGTTAGAAATTACTCGTTCTTTTGATTTTTAAAAGGATTTTCGCGATATGGAGCTTTTGGAAAAGGCGATAACGGAAAAGGGAAAGGTTTTAGAAGGCAACGTGCTTAAAGTCGGAGCGATTCTGAACAACAGGCTGGACGTAAAGCTTTTATCCGCGCTTGCGGAAGAGATTGCGGAGCATTTCAGAGCCGCGGGCGTTACCGACGTTCTTACGGTAGAGGCTTCGGGCATCGCGATTGCGGTACTCGTTGCGGAAAAACTCGGCGTGGACGCGCTGTTTGCCAAAAAGAGCAAGACTTCTAACGTGGAGGGCGAGGTTTATTCGGCGGATTGCTATTCTTATACTCATAAAAAAAACAATCGGCTGATAGTTCCGGCGGAATATCTTAAAAAAGGCGCGAAAGTCCTTATCGTAGACGATTTTCTTGCCAACGGAGCAGCTCTCAACGCGCTTATAAAAATAGTAAGCGAAGCGGGCGCGGAAACGGTCGGCTGCGCGGTCGCGATAGAAAAAGGCTTTCAGGGCGGCGGGGACAAGCTTCGCGAAAAGGGCTACGACGTGTTTTCGCTCGCGATAATAGACAGTATGGAAAACGGCGAAATCGTTTTCCGCAGATAAACACAGGTAATCAAACCCGAAAGGGTCAGGAGGTTTTTATAATGAAGAAACTTTTCACAACGTTGCTTGCGGCAGTAATTGCCACGGCTTGCTGCTTCGGTCTCGGCGCTTGCGGCGGACATAAGCACGAATACGTCGGCTCTGTCGTCAGCAAAGGCACTTGCACCGAACAAGGCGTAACGAAGTTCACCTGCTCGTGCGGAGATTCTTACGAAACCAAAACCGACGCGCTCGGTCACAGCTATAAGGATCAGAAATGCGTTCGTTGCAACGAAGCTGCTCCCAAGCTCACCGCGATAGCTACGGAAGATCTTAAAGTCGGTATCATAACCTTGCACGACGATAACTCCACCTACGATAAGAACTTTCTCGACGCGATAAAAGCCGCTTGCAAGAATCAGGGTATTGCGGAAGCAAACCTCCTGATCAGATCCAACATACCCGAAACCGCGGCATGCAAAGACACTGCTCTCGACCTTGCGGATCAGGGCTGTCAGGTAATCTTTGCGGACTCTTTCGGTCACGAACCCTTCCTTATGGAAGCCGCAAAAGCTAAACCCAACGTACAGTTCTTCCACGCTACCGGCACGAAGGCTCATTCTTCCGGACTTTCCAACTATCACAACGCGTTCGCTTCCATCTACGAAGGCAGATACCTTGCGGGCGTTGCGGCAGGCGCGAAGCTTGCGGAAATGCAGGCCGAAGGCAAAATCACGGATAAAAACAAAGACGAAAACGGCAATATCAAAGTCGGTTACGTCGGCGCGTTCACCTATGCGGAAGTTATTTCCGGATTCACTTCTTGGTATCTCGGCGTTAAGAGCGTCGTAGCTAACGTCGTTATGGACGTTCAGTTCACCGGTTCGTGGTACGACGAAACTGCGGAAAGAGGAGCGGCTAAAACCCTTATCGACAGAGGATGCGCGCTCGTTTCCCAGCACGCGGACTCCATGGGCGCACCCAGCGCGTGCGAACAAGATAAAGTTCCCAACGTTTCCTATAACGGAAGTACCGAAGCAAGCTGCCCGAACACTTTCATCATCTCTTCCAAAATCAACTGGACGCCTTATTACGAATACTTCATCACCTGCGCTAAAGAAGGTAAACTTGCGGATACCGACTGGACGGGCGAACTTGCCGCTGATTCTTATGCGGACGGCTCGGTAGCTCTTACCGAACTCGGCAAACTTGCTCCCGCAAAAGATACTCAGGCGAGAATAGACGAAGCTGCGGCTAAAATCAGAAGCGGCGAACTCAAAATCTTCGACTGCTCCAAGTTCACCGTAAAGGGCGAAAAGCTCACCACTTATCTTGCGGACGTTGACGACTGGGGCGATTACGTTGCCGATACCGAGGCTATCAAAACCGAGAACGGCGTTACCTATTTTGCGGAAAGCTTCTATCGTTCCGCTCCTTACTTCAACATTCAGATAGACGGCATCAACTATTTGAACGTCGCGTTCTAATTAAAAAAATACCTGTAAGGCGGGATAAGTCCCGTCTTACAGGCTTATTTTTCTTTTCGGAGATTTTTAATGGAAAAACAAGTCGCGCTGGAACTGCGTAACGTAACCAAGAGGTTCGGTACGGTAGTTGCCAACAAGGATATAAATTTTACCCTCTATAAAGAGGAAATTCTTTCTCTTCTCGGCGAAAACGGTTCGGGAAAGACTACGCTTATGAATATGATTTCGGGTATATACTATCCCGACGAGGGCGAAATATTCGTAAACGGCGAAAAAGCTTCCATTCGTTCGCCCAAAGACGCGTTCGATTATAAAATCGGAATGATTCACCAGCACTTTAAGCTCGTGGACGTTTTTACCGCCGCGCAGAACGTCGTACTCGGTATAGACGACGGCAAACGCTATAATCTGAAAGACGTAAATTCCCGTGTTTCGGAAATTGCGAAGAAATACGGTTTTGAAATAGATCCCAAAAAGAAAATTCACGAAATGTCGGTATCCGAAAAGCAGACGGTAGAGATTATAAAAGTGCTTTACCGCGGCGCGGATATACTGATTCTCGACGAACCTACCGCGGTTTTAACCCCGCAGGAGATAAAAAAGCTGTTCGCGGTGCTTAAAAAGATGCGCGAGGACGGCAAGTCCATTATCATAATCACCCATAAGCTCAACGAGGTTATGGAAATTTCGGACAGAGTGTCCATTCTCCGTAAAGGCGAGTACGTCGGTACGGTGAATACTTCGGAAACGAACGAAAAACAGCTTACCGAAATGATGGTCGGCAAGAAAATCGACCTTAAAATAGAGCGCGTCAAAACGAATATAGACCGTCCGCTTCTCGAAATAAGAAACCTTTCGATAAAAAAAGACGACGGCAGCACGGCGATAGACGACGTAAGCTTTTATATCCGCGGCGGAGAGCTGCTCGGCGTTGCGGGCATCGCGGGGTGCGGACAAAAGGAGCTTTGCGAGGCTATCGCGGGGCTTCGTAAGGTGGAGAGCGGCTTTATTATGCACAAGGGAGAAAGCATTGTCGGACTTCCCTCCAAAAAGATTATAGAAAAAGGCATTTCGATGAGCTTTATCCCCGAGGACAGGCTGGGAATGGGACTCGTTCCGTCTTTTTCCGTGACCGACAACATGATGCTCAAAACTTACGGCGACGGTAAAGGACCTTTCGTAGACAGAAAGAGCGCGAGAAAACGCGCGGAAGATTTGATAGAAAAGCTCGGGATAGTGACGCCTTCCACAGAAACGCCCGTAAGAAGGCTTTCTGGCGGCAACGTGCAGAAGGTTCTGGTCGGCAGAGAAATAGAATCTTCCCCGAACGTTATAGTCACCGCTTACCCCGTGAGAGGTCTCGACATAAACTCTTCTTACGCGATATACGATATACTTAACGAGCAGAAGGAAAAAGGCACGGGCATACTGTTCATAGGCGAGGACCTTGACGTTATGCTTGCCCTCTGCGACAAGATTATGGTGCTTTGTCACGGCAAAAATATGGGTATTGTCCACGCGGAAAAGACGACGAAAGAACAACTCGGACTTATGATGACAGGTTCTCTCGACCTTACCGAAGAGAAGAAGGACAAGAACTTCGGTATAGCGAAGGACAGCAACCTTTCCGAAGAGGAATGGAAGGAAGAAGCGGAAAAACAGGCGGAAGAAAAAGGAGAAGAGAAAGATGAATAACGAAAAAATCGTTCGCGAACCTTTATTCCACGTTACCAAGAGAACGGAAATTTCGGTAAAAAGACAGATACTCGCAAGGGTTATCGCGTTTTTAACGGGGCTTTTCGTGTGTTGCGTTATCTGCGCGATTTGCTATAAAGAAAAAGGCAACCCGTGGGTTGTTATAACCTCTTTGTTTAAGGGCAGCTTCGGCACGGAAAGAAAAAGATGGCTTCTTTTGCAGAATACCGCGCTTTTGCTCGGCGTAGGCTGCGCGCTCATTCCCGCGTTCAAAATGAAATTCTGGAATCTCGGAGGCAACGGGCAGGTGCTTATCGGCGCGCTCGTAACGATAGCGTGTATGCGTAATTACGGCGGCAGAATGCCCGACGCGGTCGTGTGGCTTATAATGCTCGTTTCGGCGGTGTTTTGCGGCGCGCTGTGGGCGGCGATTCCCGCGGTGTTCAAGGCGTTTTTCAAAACGAACGAATCGCTTTTTACGCTTATGATGAACTATATCGCTTCGGGACTCGTCGTATATTTCATAAAGGAGTGGAGCGGTCCGTTTGCATCCGGCTCGCTTGCTACGGTTAAGGTCGCGCACCTTCCCCGAATAGGCGGGAACGACTTCCTTCTTATCATAATAGTAGCGGCGTTGATGTGCGCGGCGATGTTCGTGTATATGAAGTATACCAAGCACGGCTTCGAGGCGTCGGTCGTCGGCGAAAGCGAAAACACCGCGAGATATATAGGCATAAACGTTAAAAAGACGATAATAAGAACGCTTGCGCTTTCGGGCGCGCTCTGCGGGCTTATAGGCTTTCTGATTGCGGGGGCTATGGACCATACGGTTTCTTCGGAAACGGCGCAAAACCTCGGATTTACCGCTATAATCGCGGTGTGGATCGCCAAAATGAATCCGCTCTGCGCGATAGCTTCCTCGTTCGGCATAATTTTTATGACGCAGGGTATGGCGGAGTTGCAGACGGTCGTTCAAGTATCGGACAGCTCGGTTGCGAATATGATTGTCGGTATTATGTACTTCTGTATAATCGGCTGCGAGTTTTTCGTTTACTACGCGCTCAATATGCGTAAGAAAAAGGTTCTTAGCGGGGACGTCGCGGAAAACGATAAAGCGGAAAAGGTCGAAACGGAAACAAGCGGCGCGGAAAACCTTAAAGTAGACGGCGGCGAAGCAAAGAAGGAGGACGAAAAATGTTAGTAGGACTTATAGTGGGAGCAATCTCCATAGGCGTCGTGTTTTTGTTCGGCTCGATCGGGGAAATAATAACCGAAAAATCGGGACATCTTAACCTCGGAATACCGGGCATAATGTGTATGGGCGTTGCGGGCGGTTGCTTTATGGTCGTTTCTTATATGAAAACGCTTGCAGATCCCGCCGACGGCAGTTATATAACGCGTTTCTGACCGTCACGTTAAGAGCTAACCAGAACGTCGTGGGGCTTGCGCTCACCACGTTCGGCGCGGGCTTTTCACAATTTATTATGAACAGACTGTTCGCCGCGGTGACGAACGCGAGATCTCTTCTTGCGGTTGCAAGCACCAAAATAAAAGGGTACCTTCCGTTTGCGGATAACCTCGGCGCGTTCGGTAAAATATTCTTATCGCACGGCATACTCGTTTATTTCGCGATAGCCCTTGCGATAGTCGCGGCGCTGTTCCTTAAAAAGACGAAAACGGGATTAAGACTCCGCGCGGTCGGCGAAAACCCCGCCACAGCGGACGCGGTCGGCATAAACGTAACCGCATATAAATACGGCGCGATACTTATAGGAAGCGCGATTGCGGGACTCGGCGGACTGTTTTACGTCCTCGATTATAACTGCGGAACGTTCGACAACACTATGACTATACAGGCTTTCGGCTGGCTTGCCATCGCTCTCGTTATATTCACGATGTGGAAGCCCGACCTCGCCATATTAGGCTCTATAGTATTCGGCGCTCTGTATATTCTCGGCATCAAGATAACCGGATTAAGCACGTTAGGTCAACAGGAGCTTATCAAACTCTTGCCGTACGTCGTTACGATAATAGTGCTTATCATAACGAGTATCGTCGGAAACAAGAGCGTTCAGCCGCCCGCGGCTCTCGGTACTAACTATTTCAGAGAAGAAAGATAAACGATTTTACGAAAAGAAAAACCCCTGTGATTCCCGAACTTCTCGGTATCGCAGGGGTTTTGTGTTGTTTCGTTTGAAGGTTTAAGGTTATTTGATGATTTCCTGTCCGCCCATAAACGGTCTTAAAACTTCCGGAACGGTCACGCTGCCGTCCGCGTTCTGATACTGTTCGATAATCGCGGGGAACACGCGGGAAGTAGCAAGTCCCGAACCGTTAAGCGTATGAACGAACGCCGTTTTGCCCGTTTTGCTGTCGCGGAATTTGGTATTGTTTCTTCTTGCCTGATAGTCGTTCGCGTTGGAAACCGAGCTCACTTCTTTATAAATTCCCATAGAAGGAATCCAGACTTCTATATCGTAAGTCCTCGCCATAGAAGCGGAGCAGTCGCCCGCCGCAAGCTTGCTTATTCTGAAATGCAAGCCTAATTTTTCTATTAAAGAAGCGGCTTTGTTCACGAGTTCCTCAAACGCCTCTTTGCTGCGAGCGGGGTGCGCGTACTGAACCATTTCCACCTTGTTGAACTGATGTCCTCTTATCATGCCGCGTTCTTCCGCACGGTAAGAACCCGCTTCCTTGCGGTAGCAAGGGGTATAGGCGAAGAATTTCATCGGGAGCTTTTCTTCGGGGAGAATTTCGCCCGAGTACATATTGACGAGCGCCGTTTCCGCCGTGGGGAGCATAAAACGGTTTTTCATTCTGTCTTCGTCACAGTCGAGCCAGTATACCTCGTCTGCGAATTTGGGGAATTGTCCCGCGCCGAAACCGCAGTTATATCCGAGTTGATGAGGGGGAAGAATAAATTCGTAGCCGTCTTTTAAATGTTCCTGCACGAAGAAATTAAGGAGCGCCCATTCGAGCCTTGCGCCGTCTCCGCGATAGAGCCAGAAACCGCCGCCCGAAAGCTTCGTCCCGCGCGTGTAATCGATAATTCCGAGTTTGGTACATAAATCGACGTGGTTTTGCATGGGGAAATCGAACGCGGGTTTTTCGCCTACGATTTTTATAACCTTGTTGTTTTCTTTTTCTCCGCCGAGAAGATCCTCGTCGGGGATATTAGGATACGCGGCGAGAAGGTTAAAAACCTGTTCGTCGTAACTTTTCGCCACGCGGTCGCATTCCGAAATTTTATCGCCGAGTTCGCGCATTTCGGCAAAGATTCCGTCCACGGGCTTGCCCGCCTTTTTGAGCGCGGGAATTTCCGCAGAAACTTTGTTTCTTTCCGCTTTATAACCCTCCGCTTCCGCAATCGCCTCTCTTCTCTTCTCGTCGAGAGAAAGAATGGTATCGAAATCCGCCTTAAAGCCCTTTCTTGCGAGAAGCTCGGTAATTTTTTCTTTTTCTTCCTTTATTCTTTTAAGGTCTAACATAAAAATCTCCGTAACGAGGAAAACCCTCGATTCTGTTCGTATATCATTATACTTGTTTTAATCGGATAAATCAATAAAAACGCCCCGAATTTTCGGGGAAAGAACAAATTTCGGCGGTTAAATTTTTTCAAAATGAAAAAAATTAACAACTAATCCGTAAACCGAGCTTAATTTCCTTGCAAAAACCGCCGCGCAGGTGATAAAATAAAACGTATGAAAGACAGACTTTTTCAGCTTAAAGAATTTATCGATAAAAACGGAAAGGTAACGCTTCACGAACTCGAATGTGCTTTTCCGGACGTTTCCTCGATGACCATTCGCCGCGACCTTAACCGCCTCGAAATGGCTAACGCCGTTTTGCGCGTTTCGGGCGGGGCGATATCCGTGAACTCCGTTCTTCGCGCAAAGGAAGCGGACTTTTCCGAACGCGTCAATTATAACGCCGCGGAAAAAATAGAGATTGCCGAAAAAGCGGCTGGAATTATAGAAAAAAACAGCTGTTTGTTTATAGACGGCGGTTCTACCACCACTTATTTCGCGCGCGCGCTTCCCGACGAAAATTTTTACGTTTTAACCAACGCTTTCGTCATTGCGGAAACGGTTTTAAGAAAGGAAAAGCCGAACGTTGCAATTCTCGGCGGCGACCTTAAACGCAATAATTTTATAACCGTCGGCGGAACGTGTCTTGATTTTATCGAAAAAATAAATATTCAGATAGCGGTGATGACCGCTACGGGATTTATAAGAGAGGGCGGTTTTTTCACTTGCGGAAGTCAATCGGAAGCGGACGTGAAGCGCGCCGTCATAAAAAAAGCGGATAAAGTGATAATGCTTCTCGACAGCAGCAAGATAGACAAAAAGACTCCGTACACCTTTGCGGAGCTTAAAGACGTAAACTGTATGGTTACGGATAAAAATTTCCCCAAAGATTTGATAACGGCGGTAAGCGAAACGGGGGTAGAGGTCGTTTAGCGGCGCGAAAAAACAAAAGCGTTACAAAAACAGGGGCAAAGCCTCGCCCCCGAAAAATTAAACGAGGTATAATATGTTTAAAAGATTACGCGCGGACATAAGGGCGGCAAAAAAGTACGATCCTGCGGCGCGCAACAAGTTTGAAATATGGTTGACGTATTCGGGAGTGCATGCGCTTTCGTGGCACAGAGTCGCGCATTTTTTCTATAAAATCCGCTTTAAGCTTCTTGCGAGAATGTTAAGTCAGACGGCGAAGTTCTTTACGGGGATAGAAATTCACCCCGCGGCAAAAATAGCGGGCGGCGTGTTCATAGACCACGGCGCGGGCGTTGTTATAGGCGAAACCGCGGAAATAGAAGAGGACGTCGTGATCTATCAGGGCGTAACGCTCGGCGGTACGGGTAAGGAAAAGGGAAAACGCCACCCGACGATAAAAAAGGGCGTTATGATAAGTTCCGGCGCGAAGATACTCGGCGGATTCACGGTCGGCGAATACGCGAGAATAGGCGCGGGCGCGGTCGTTCTTAAAGAGGTTCCGCCGTACGCAACGGTAGTCGGCGTCCCGGGGATTGTGGTAAGGATAAACGGCGAAAAAGTCTGCAATTTAGAGCAGGAAAAGTGCGACCCCATTCAGGAGGAAGTCTGCCATCTCCGCGACGAAGTTTTCTCGTTGAAAGAAGAACTCGAAAATCTTAAAAACGAGCTTAAAAAAGAAGAAAAAGAACCTGAAAAAGGAAGCGAAAATGAGAATATATAACACCCTTTCGGGAACGAAACAGGATTTTGAACCGTTAGAGGCAGGCAAAGTCAAAATGTACGCGTGCGGCATCACGGTGTCGGGCGAAGCGCACATAGGTCACGCATATCAGGCAATAATTTACGATATTATAAGAAAATATCTGGAAAAGAAGGGTTACGACGTTACTTACGCGAGAAATTATACCGACGTAGACGATAAAATCATCGCGAAGTCCAACGAAACGGGGATACCCGCGGCGACTTATGCGGCGGAAATGATAAAGAAAACGGACGCGGAAATGCGCCGTCTTAAAGTAGACGATCCCAACGTGTGGATAAAAGCCACCGAATGTATCGGCGACATTATAGAGTTCGTAAAAAAACTTATAGAAAAAGGTCACGCATACCCGACGGCGAAAGGCGACGTTTATTTTTCGGTAGACAGCTTCCCTTCTTACGGCGCGTTGTCGCACAGAAATTTAGAGGACGCCATGAACGGCGTGCGCGTGGATAACGACGAATTAAAGAAAAATCCGCTCGACTTCGCGCTGTGGAAATCCGCAAAAGAAGGAGAACCTTTCTGGGAATCGCCTTGGGGAAAAGGTCGCCCCGGCTGGCATATAGAGTGTTCCGCAATGAACTATAAAACGTTCGGAGAACAGATAGACGTTCACGGCGGCGGCAGGGACCTTATTTTTCCGCATCACGAAAACGAAATCGCTCAGACGGAAGCCTTAACGGGCAAGCGGTTTGTAAAATACTGGATTCACAACGGGCTTATCAAGGTGAACGGGCAGAAAATGAGCAAGTCGCTCGGAAACAGCCTTCTCCTTCACGACCTTTTAGACGAATATTCGGCGGAAACGATAAAATTCGCTTTGCTTTCTACCAACTATCGCGGGGATATAAACGTTACCGACAAACTTTTCCCGGAAGCGGAAAAACACATGACGGAATTTTATAAATCATTTGTCGCCGCAAAAGAGGCGGGCGTAGAGCTTGCGGGCGAAAACGAGGCAATAGACGAGGCGTTCGACAGGGCGATGGACGACGATTTCAACACCGCGCTCGCGCTTTCGGATTTGTTCGGCTTCTTTAAGTCGATAAGGGCAAAGCTTCGCGCGGGGGATAAGTCGGTCGGAGCGGATTTAAATCAGGTTAAAAAGACGTATTCGCTTTTAGGACTGTTCAAAGAAGTTCCCGAAGAGTTCGTAAAACGTGCGGAAGAAAAGGAAAAGACCGCAGAATCGGCTCTCCCGAAAGAGATAATCGCGCTTGCCGAAGAACGGCTTCTTGCAAGAAAGAATAAAGATTACGCGCGCTCGGACGAATTGCGGAACGAAATTTCCGCCGCGGGGTACGAAGTTAAAGACGTGAAAGGCGGTTACGAGCTTATAAAAAAATAACCGATTAAATATAACCGAAGAAGAGCTACTATATGTTTACGAGTAAAGAATTAAGAGAAAAATGGATAAAGTTTTACGAGGAGCGCGGACATCTTAATATAGGCGCGGTATCGCTTATCGGCGACGGCACGACGGGCGTTATGTTCAACGTCGCGGGAATGCAACCCCTTATGCCGTACCTGCTCGGCAAAAAACATCCGTCGGGAAAGACAAGACTATGCAACGTTCAGGGTTGCGTCAGAACGGTCGATATAGACTCCGTCGGCGACGCGACTCACTTCACGTTTTTTGAGATGATGGGTAACTGGTCGCTCGGCGATTACTTTAAAAAAGAAAAAACCGCGTGGAGTTTCGAGTTTTTGACAAAAGTTCTGGGCTTCGATAAAGAAAAAATCTGTTCCACAGTTTTCGAGGGAAACGCTTCCGTCCCTCGCGACGAGGAAACGGCTTCTTTATTAAAGTCGCTCGGCATTAAACCAGAAAATATTTTTTATCTCCCGAAGTCGGACAACTGGTGGGAATTAGAAGGTACTGTCGGCACGCCCTGCGGACCGGACAACGAATGGTTTTATCCGAGAGAAGAAGGCAAAGATTCTTCGGATTTTCTTACGGGCAATCGCTACGTAGAAATCGGCAACGACGTATATATGCAGTATAAAAAATTAGAAGGCGGAAAGTACGAAGAACTCGACCATAAGAACGTGGATACGGGTTTCGGGCTGGACAGATTGCTCGTGTTTTTGAACGGGCTTGACGACGGCTATAAAACGGACCTGTTTTCGGGCGCGATAGAGTATCTCGAAAAGGTTTCCGGCAAAGACTACGACGGGGACGAGAAGGCAAGAAAGGCCATGAGAATCGTTTCGGATCACGTTCGCACCTCGGTTATGCTTATCGGCGACGCGAACGGGATTTTGCCCTCCAACACCGGCGCGGGATATATTTTAAGAAGACTTTTACGCCGCGCGATAAGGTATTGCAAGAGCCTCGATATTTCTTCCGAAGAGATGACGGGCGTAGCGAAAGTGTTTATCGAAAAGGTTTACGACGAAGCGTATCCCTTGCTCGTCGAAAAAGAAGACTTTATTTTAGAAGAGATAAGAAAGGAAATAAGAAAGTTCGAGGCGACGCTCGTTTCGGGAATGAAAGAGTTCGATAAATGCGTGACGGGCATCGAAAGAAAGAACTCGTTTATGGCGGCAAAAGACCCCGCGTACGTTCCGGAAACGGTCATTTCGGGCAAGCAGGCGTTTAGATTATACGATACGTTCGGCTTCCCCGCAGAGCTTACGACCGAGCTTGCCGCAGAGCGCGGGCTTACGGTAGACGAAGAGGGCTTTAAGGAAGCGTTCAAAGCGCATCAGGAGCTTTCCAAAGCGCAGGCGGCGGCAGCGAAGGGCGGACTTACCGAGAGAAACGAAATTACCGCGCGCTACCATACCGCAACGCATATAATGCTCGCGGGACTTCGTAAAATGTTCGGCGAAAAAACCGAACAGAAAGGCTCGAATATTAACGAAGAAAGAATGCGTTTCGATTTTAATTGCGACCACAAAATGACCGAAGAAGAGCTGAAAGAACTCGAAAAGTTCGTGAACGACGTTATCGACAAAAAAATAGACGTCGTCAGAACGGAAGAACCGTACAATAAAGCAGTCGCAGAAGGCGCGTACGGCGTGTTTAATCCGACGTCGGAAGATCAGCTTGTGTCGATTTATACGATAGCGGGCGTAGATAAACAGATTTGCGGCGGACCGCACGCAGCGAACACGGCGGAACTCGGACGTTTTGAAATAGTCAAAGAAGAAAGTTCGTCGTCCGGCGTAAGAAGAATAAAGGCCGTCTTAAAGTAAGAAGGAGATACGCGGGGGCGCGAAAAAAATCGCGCCCCCGCGACAAAGATTTTG
>CAKQEE010000001.1 GCA_934230055.1 uncultured Clostridia bacterium | reverse complement strand
AGCTCGTCCGCTTGTTTTTGTATATTATACTTATCGTTAGATAATGTATAACCTATCTCTTCGTCTACTCCGAGTACGTCCGCAAGTTGAAAATATCTTCCGTTCCCTTCGCAAGCCGTGGGTTCTCCTACTCCGATAAACCCTCCGCCGTTATAGACGAATTTTCTTATCGCCGTTTGAAGTTTTTCGTCCTTCCACTCTTCTCCGCCGGAAAACGCGGTGTACGCGTCGCCCGCGTTGATTATCACGTCTATATCCTTCGGTACTCCGTTTCTCGCTTCGTCGAAAGATAAAAACTCTATATCCACGGGAAGCCCCGAAATCGCTTCTAATATCCCCTGATAAGAATATATCTGCTGATACCACAGCTCGTGCGCTACCATATGGCTCATCCAACTGCGCTTTTTACCCCACGCGTTAAGTAAGCCTACTTTCAGCCTGCACCAAGGCTTTTTGTTATCTATCGCTTCGTAGATAGTTCTGAACTCGTCCGCTATCTCTTCCACTCTGTCGATAAAAGAGGGGAACTTTGCCGCGAGCGACAGATACCCCCCGAATCCCATTCTGTCGAGCGGTTTTCTCATCATCGCGCGGCGTGCGGTAAGCCAGTTCTTGTTAAGCTCCGCAACGGCGTTTTCTTCGTTGCCCTCAAAGAAGGTATCGGGGAAGAAATACGGTAAGAACCTCCCTTCGCGGTATTTGACGTGCGGTATCTCCGACAGCATTCTCACGGTAACGCCCCCTCCGACGGAGCCTACCACCGCGTCTAAACCCATTTCCTTGAAATGCTCTCCGTAAGGCTCGCTGCCTATCCAGTCGTCTCCAAGGAACATCATCGCTTCTTTGCCGTATTTATGACATATATCCACAAGTTCTTTTATGGTTTTTGCTACAAACCGCTCCACGAAATCCATATACTTCTTGAATTTCTCCGTGGGGTTACGGAAGCAGTTATTGTAATACCCGCTGTCTACGAAATCTTCCGCAACGAGCTTTATTCCGCTTTCTTTTTCAAAGTCTTTGATAAGTACGGGGTTTGCAGTCTGCGCGTACCCGAACCATTCCACCTGCTTTTCTTTTCCTTTTTCGTTAAAAATAAGGGTGAATTGATAAAGGAAGGTGGTAAACCGCACTACGCTCGTTTCGGGGTGAGCCTTACACCAACTCTCCATATATTCCTTGACATATTCTTTGGTTTTAGGAAACGCGGGGTCGTACGTTAATTGTTTTTCGCAAGTCCACTCGTTGGTCAGATAGTTATATATCTGCACGGGGTGCCAAGTCACGCGAGCAAGGAAAGTCACCGTATACTCGTGAAAGGGTTTGCAGTTTTTAACGGTCACTATTCTTTTTTTCTCGTCGTAACTCCATTCTTTCGTTTCTTCTCCCTCGGTTCTGTCGAACACCTGCCAGAGTTCGGGATAGGTGTAATCGGGAGAAAACTCGTCACCTAAAAACCCTTTCATTATCTCTATTTTAAGAGTATTTTCGGTCGCTAAATTTCTTTCGGAAAGCAAGAATATTCTCTGCGCTTCTTCGGGGTGTTTTCTCGCCCAGTCGTTATCCCCGCGGACTACGAAATATGTGTTGTATACCTTTCCGAATCTTTCGGGGTTATCGGGGAGAGCCGTTCCGTCGCAGTCGCGCACCGCGTCCGCTCCCCATTTCTTTGCTATTTTAAGACTTTCTTCCGCAAACGCCGCGTCCGCGGGTATCGTAAATCTCCCTTGCTTCATCTTCTATTTGTTCTCCTTAAAAAACGATATGATTTTGCCTTTGCCGAAAGGCATCTTCGACGGATATAAATTATCGAATCCGACCTCTTTTACGAACGGCGATAAATCTTCTATAAGCTTGCCGTTAATAAACACGTCGGCGTAGCCTATATTTTCCGCCGTGGCGGAAACGTACGGATCGAAAAGCTCCAAGCGTTTCTCTTTTATATACTGCGATTTCGGTCCGACGGTGATAAGATACGAGCGCGGGTATTTCTTTCTGTCAAGCTTAACCCTCACGTTAAAAAGCCGCATATTTTTTACATTTGAACCGATTTCAAACGTGGCGAAATTTCCCGTAACGGGGTCGCCATTCAAGTAATTCGGCTGTTTATCCACGGGCGAAGAGGTATCTGCGGTCACTTTTTCAAACAGAACATTTTCTATCCTCCCGACGCCGACGTTTTTCTCCGGCGAATCGGTATACGCAGGCGTTTGCAGATACATTTTGAACGTCGTCACGCCGCTCACGTTTTTCACCGTCAGATTTTTGACGTAACAATCTTCTTTTTCGCCGTTTTTATACGGATAAATCCCCGGCTGAATCCTGAACGATTTATGCGCGTTTCCTCCGCTTTCGCTGTTTACGCCGTCTATCGTCAGATTTTCAATACAACCGAAATTTATTGTGGAATTATCCCAGTCGTAAGCGTTCAGGGCGATAAGGTCGTCCTCGGTATGCCCCGAAAGGTTTTTTACCGAGCCGTTTTTAACGCCGCCATTTATATGCAAGCCATCCGCGAAACATTTCTCGAATCTGATATTTTCTATCGAAAACCCGTTCACCCTGCCGATTTGGCAGGCAAAACCCGCCGTCGAACGAAAAACGAGATTTTTCAAGGTGAGGTTCTCCACGCCGCTGAATAAAAAGCAGGTCGAAACGCCCTTAAAAGAATTTTTTTCGTCGTAGCAGCCGGAAGTTCCGTAACCGAGCCGCTCTTCGTTTTCCTCACCCCACACGCCGCCGCAAACGCTTATATTAAGGTCAACGGGCGCGTCCGACGGAATTTTCTCGTTTGAACCGTCTATAACGTTTTGGTTGCGAAGAAGCAGGGTTTTCGTTCCCTTTACGAGGATAATTTCGGCTTTTTCTGCGGCGATTATCTCGGTATCAGAAGAAACTACAAGCGATTTATCAATATAATAACGCCCTTCGGGAATGACTATTTTGTCAAAATTTTTGAGAGCAAACGAGAACGCGTCGCTCCAGATTTTGCCGTCTTTATAAGGTCTTTCGGCAAGTGAAAAAAGCTCTTTTAAGTTAATCTCTTTCATTTTTCGTTTTTCTTTAAATCGCCCCGTCGGGTATTTTCCATACCCGACGGGGCGGCTTTAAATTTCGGTTTTTATTACCAAAGCGTAGGAATACCGTTAACGTAATGCCAAGTG
This sequence comes from uncultured Clostridia bacterium, assembly GCA_934230055.1. Classification (GTDB taxonomy): domain Bacteria; phylum Bacillota; class Clostridia; order Christensenellales; family Borkfalkiaceae; genus UBA1259. The sequence goes on along the minus strand of CAKQEE010000001.1, from coordinate 33,040 downwards.
CCTGCCGTTTCGGTCGCGCTGTAATAATAAACGTTGCCCGTCCAAAGAGCGTCTCCGCTATTAAGGCTGACCGTTCCGGTTGTTCCTTCAACGTAGACGTTTAATATCGTCGGATTAGGAACTTTTTCCGAATTGAATTGTCCGCAGGTTGAATCCAACCCTTCGCTGCCGATTACTACATATTTCAATTTGTTGCAGTTACGGAAATTGTTATCGCCCCATCTGCCGTCTTCGCGAGCTTCGCCGTTAGTAGCATACATCCTCTTCACGCCTTTCATAGAAACGTATTCGAGGTTGCTGCAATTAAGGAATACGTTGCCGTGGAGGTCTGTTACGCTGGTCGGCAATATAACTTTCGTTATAACTTCGTTGTCCATAAATGCACCCCATTTAACGTAAGATACGGGCGCATCGCCGTTCGTGCTGCCGTCGTTGTAGGTCGCGCGGATATAAAGTTCGCTTTCGGTTTTAGCAGAAACGCCCGTAACGTAATAGCATTTGTTCGTCGCGTCGTACGCATAAGTTACGGTTTCGCTTTGTACTCTGCCGCAATCCTTGCAAACGCCGTCAACAAAGTTATGAGTTGACGCGCCGTGTTTAAGTTCGCCGTCAACGTAATTCCACTGTCCGCACTTGGTCGCGTCGCCTTTATAATAAACGACCCCGCTGCAAAGATTGTTAGCGTCTGCGGTTACATAATCGAGCGAAGGCGCACCGCTTGCGCCGTCCACATAGAAGTCGAGTATCTTTTTATTACCCGCATCCGTCGCGCCGCAACCGAACTGTCCTACGTTAGATGACAACGCGTTGCTTACGATAACGACTTTTAACTTAAAGCATTCTCTGAAATTGTTGTCTCTTGCGCCGCCGTACGGACTTGCATAGTCAAGGTCCGTAATGCCGGTCATCGAAACGTATTCGAGTTTAGCGCAGCCTCCGAAAACCCAGCCTTCAAGACTATCAACGCTTGAGGGAAGAATAATCTTCGTTATATTCGTATTTCCTTGGAATGCTTTGAAAGCAAGGTATTTAACTTCCGCTTCGCCGTTCACGCCGTCGTTATACTTACTTAAAATATTAACTTCCGCAACTTTTAACGCTTTGTTGTCACCGACGTAGTAGCATTTCTTGGCGGCGTTATAGCCGTATACCACGCCTTGGGTAAGCTCGTCGCCGTATCTTCCGCAATTTTCGCAAATACCGTTTACAAAGTTATGAGAAGCGGGTCCGTGTTTAAGTTCGCCGTTAGCATCGAAATTCCACTGTCCGCACTTGGTCGCGTCGCCTTTATAGTAGACTTTGCCGCTGAACAGATTATCGGTCTTAGTGAGTACGGGCGCGCCCGACTCGCCGTTTACATACAGGCTGAGAGGAGATACCCCTTGATCAGTATTGAACTGCTGCACCTCGGTATTGAAGTCGGGGCTTACTATAACCGTCTCTAACTTGTTACAGTACAAGAAGTTGTTATTACTTTCGTTCTTTCCGTCAGGTCTTCCCGTTACGTTATATTTAAGCGATTTTACGCCGATCATAGAAACGTATTCGAGTTTGGAACAATTCAAGAACACCCTGCCGCCCAAATCGGTAACGCTTTCGGGCAAAACAATCTTGGTTATAGTTTGCTTGTTGAAAGCTTCTTGCGCAACGTACGTTACGGGCTTACCCTCGTACACTGCAACCGGATATACCTCGGTAGAGGGGTTACCCTCGTATCCCGTGATATAAGCGACCGTTTCGGTCGTCGCGTATTTTATACCCGTCTGCGGCTTATTGCAATTCTTACAAACGCCGTCTACGAAGTCGTGCGTAATCTTAAAGATTTTTTCCTGCGCCGCGCCTGCGTAATTTTCGGTTCTGCCGACCACAGCCTGAACCCTATACGATACGTTGTTACCGACGACCTCGCCTTTCGCTTCTTCAAAAGTATCGCATAAAGTATCGTCTGCCTTTACATATTTGATTTTTACTTCGCCGTGCGTGGCGGTAGCCGTGGGCGCAAGCGTTTCGTTACAGGAAATCGTTTCGGGAACGTTATCAAAGCTCGTAATCGCGTTTTCGGCTTGTTCTACCTTAAAGGAAGTCGTTTTTTCGGCTCCGTCGTATTCCTCGGTCGCGACAACGGTCGCTTTAACGTAATAGGTGCCTGCATCGCGGTTTTCGAGTTCGTTCCACGCCTTATATTCGCCGTTTTCTTCTTTGGAGAAGGTTAAAACGGGAATACCGTATTTTGCGGTTGCCTTAACGGAATAATTATTGCCGTATTTAACGTTTTCCGCAGAAAGCGTTATGGCGTTGATATAAATTTGATTATATTTGGCGTAAACCGTCATATCCTGCGAAACGGAGGTTAAGTCTGCTTCTTCATCGCCGCCGTTCGCGGTCACCCAAGTCATGAACGTGTATTTGTAAGTTTCGTCCGCGGTTTTTTCGGGTGCGGCAAACGATACCTTTTCGCCCTCTTTAGCCAAAACGCTGCCGAGAACGGTTTCTCCGTCCATAAAGGTTACGCGGCTGACCTTGTAATTATTAACGGGCAAAGTCTTACCTTCCGCAAGAGTCGCTCCGCTCGTATTTACCGAAGAAGCTATCGCAACGTATTTTTCGGAAAAATCGAAATCGGCGTTGATTTTGGAAACGAGTCCGTTATAAAGTTCCGCGCTGTCAATATAAATCGGGAACTGTTCCGTGCCAAGCCATTTATATCCCGCGAGATCGAGTATTTTCTGCGTGTAATCTTCGGTTTCGTCGAGAAGAGCTCTGGTCGCCACGTCGTAAATATTGCCGCGCGCTTCGTCGTTTAAGACGGACGTCGCTTCCACGGTTTCGCCGTTCATAACGAAAGCCTTTACGGAATAATCGAGTTTACGATTTGCCTCTTTAAAGTCTACGGGACAAACGTTCGCGTACCAGTTATCGTCGCCTTCTACCTGATAAAGTTTACCTTCCGCAACCTCTGCTTTTAAGCCGTTTGCAATGAGATATTCGTCGCCTTTATTGACGATTGCGGTGGGAGCTATATACGCAACGAGCTTAACGCTTCCCGTCGCGTCGTCGTCCTTAATATGTTTTTTTGCGGCGTCGTTAAGTTTTATAATAAAGCGCAAGCCGCCTTTTTCATTGAGTTTAAGCGAAGTTCCGCTCATAACCTCTATTTTTGCTTCCGCGGGGAAACTGCCTTCCGCGCGAACGTTTACGCCGAACGCAAACGCGAAGCTGCTTATCGTCAGAACGAAAAGCAATGCTACTAATACTTTTTTGGATATGGATTTTAAAGTCTTCATTTTTTCCACCTTTCTTCCTTGATTAAAATTTGCTGAAATCCCAGTCTCTGTCGCGGACTTCGTTATCGTACTGTGAAGTAATCAGACAATCGACAGGCATTAGCTCCGAAACAATTATTTCGGGCGTCTCGTAATGTTTTGTTTGTTTCATTTTTTCTCCTTTACCGTTCACGTCGTATGTAAACGGTTAAATTTATGATTTAGGCGGGTATATTTTTGTAAATTCCTCGCCAAGTTCCCATTTCGCTTTCAGCGTTAAATTGCCTTCAACAACGTCGGTATCGAAATTCCACTGTTTTTCACCAACGAACCAACCCATAAACTTATATTGTTTATCGAGCGATGCTTTTGTCGGCGAAACCGGTTTTTCTACCCTTTCACCCTCTTTGACGGTGATGCTTGCCACGTTGCTGCCGCCGTCGGAATCGAACGTTACAGTATACTCTCTCTGTTCGGTCGTTCCTCCGCCGCCCGAGCCGCCGTCCGTTTTACCGCCGCACCCTGCGAACGCAAAGGCAAAAACGAGACTCATCATCACCGCAAAAATAAGCGTAAACACTTTTTTCTGCATATAACCTACTCCTTTCATATTATTTCCGCGCCCGCGTGAAAACGGGCGCATTTTAACCGTTTTAAAGTTCCCGTTCAGTTCCAAAGCGCGGCTAAGCCGTTCGCTTCGTAATGCCAGAATCCCGCGTTCCTCGTCGCGCTGTAATAATAAACGTTGCCGCTTTGCAGATTATTGTTACCCGTAAGATTCGGTGCGGCGTTGCCGCCGTAAACGAAGAAATCGAGAACGGGCGCATTCGGCGCGTTTATCGCCAAAAACTGCTGGCAATTAGACGTTAAACCCGATTTTACGACAACCGTCTTTAATTTCGTACAATTAAGGAAGTTGTTATCCCCGTCTTTGCCGTTATATTTACTTGCCCAGTTCATTTCGGAAACGCCCGTCATGGAAACGTATTCGAGATTCACGCAATCGAGGAACACCGTTCCTTCCAGACTGTCCACGCTTTCGGGAAGTATTACTCTTTTTATCGTTGCGTTGCCCTTGAACGCCTCTTTTTCAACGTATTTAACGCTCTTTTCGCCGTTCTTGCCGTCGTTCCAGCTGTCAAACACCGTTACGGACTCGTTAGTTCCGCCGTATCCCGCAACGAAGTAAACGCCCTTCTTCGCGTTATACTGATATATAACGCCTTTCGCGTCTCTTGCGCCGCAAATCCGACAAACCCCGTTATAGAAGTCGTGTTCCGGAGCGGAGGTTTCTATCACTCCGTCTTCGTCAGACCAGTTGCCGCATATATCGAGTGAACCTTTGTAATAAATCCTTCCGCTCAAAAGATTGTTTTTCGCGTTGGGTTGAGCCGTTATAACGCTTTCGTCCGCGGCGCCCGCCGAATATATATCGAGAATCGGATTTTTCGGCTTGTTTATACCTAAAAACTGTTGGTTATCGGGGTTGGCGTACAGATTGAATTTCTCGTTTACCTCAACGGCTTTCAGTCTATAACATTCAATAAAGTTGTTATCCGTGGTTACGCCGTCGCCGTAAAACATTTTATTGCTTAAATTCACGTAAACCAGCTCCGAAATTCCCGGCATGGCGACGTATTCGAGGTTTTCGCAACCGAGGAACACTCCGCCGTCGAGTCTCGTAACGCTCTTCGGAAGAATGACCTTAGTAATAGACGCGTTCCTTGCAAACGCTTCGTTTTTAACGAACGTTACGGGAAGAACTCCGTGTATGCCGTCGGTATATTCGCCGAGAACGACTACTTCCGATTTTAATATACTCTGATTGTCGGAAACGTAATAGGTCTTTACTTCTTTGCCGTCGGGATCTTTGCCCTCGTAATAGCCGTAGTTTATCCCGAATCCGTTCGCCGCGCCGCACTTTTTACATCTGTTTTTGCCGTTGAAAACGTGCTTGCCCGCGGTTATTATGGTTTCGCCGTCCTCGGCGAAGTGCCATTTATAACAGAGGTCGGAATTTTCGTCGTAATAGAATACGTCGCCCGTGAGCAAGCGGTTGTTACCCGGATCGATTCTATTCGTCATAGGATAGCTGTCGCTGCAAAACTTTGTTATGCTCGTGCCGTAAACGTATAAATCCGTCTGATTTTCCGCTCCCGCGGGAGTGTTTACCCAACGCATAAAGGTCGCGCCGTAGTTGTCGAACCCTTCCGCGACTATCACCTGTTTAAGATTATAGCAATCTCTGAAATTCCAGTGCGCATACGCGGAATCCGCTATATCGCGCAGAATCGTGACGCCCTTCATCGAAACGTATTCGAGATTAGAGCAATTATCGAACGCCGCGCCCCTTAACGGGCTGCTGACCATAACTCCGTTCTTATTCGTTTTATTAAATCCGGCGTCCGCGTCAACGAACTCCGTCATGGTTTCGGGAAGAATTACCCTTTTAATCGTCGTGTTAGACTGAAACGCGCCGTAACCTATATATTTAACGGGGCGAGAGCCGTGCGTGCCGTCGTTATACTCTGCAAGGATATAAAGATCTTCTTCGTCATATCCCGCGTCCGCGCCGACGACGAAATAGCAGTCGTTGCTTTCGTCGTAGCGATAAATGACTTTTTTAGTTCTTATCAACCCGCAAACGGTGCAAACGCCGTTCACGAAACGGTGCTCCGCAATACGGTTTTCGTCGGTATATTCCTTGCCGCAGACCGTACACTTGAAATCGGACTTGCCGACCTTATCGCAGGAGTATTCTTCTATAACGGTTTCTTTATATTCGTGCGAGAAAACGGAATAAGAGGGATTACTGTCGATATAACCGAAATCGTCTTCCCCCGACAACGCTTTAACCGCGAATACGGCAACGTCGCCGAACAATAGTTTTTCCGTCGTGTCGCCCGCGTCGAAAGAGGTCTGTTCGGTTTTTATCCATTCCCCGCCGTTTACGCTGTAAGCGTAGCCGCTTGCGTTTTCCGTCTTGTTCCACTTAACCGTTTTGCAATCTTCTACGGTTATAACGGGAGCCGCAAGCGTTTTTGCTTCGAGCGTTACCGCTTTTATGCGACATTCGGCGGTCATATCTCCGAAAGTCGCGGTTATAACGTAGCCGCCGATTTTATTTACCGTTAAAGTAATCGAGTTTTCGTCGCTGCTTTTTACTGTTAAATTTTCGGTAAGTTCGTAAGAGAAACTTACTGCGTCGCCCGTCGTTTTCCCGTGAAAAACAACCTCCGCTTTTACCGTAACGTCGTTGCCTTCGGTCACGGAAACGCCGTTCGCGTTAAGCCTTATATAATTTTCGGCTTTGGCAACGTTTACCTTGCAGATTTCCTTGCCTTCTTCCGCCGACACTTCTATAAAAGCCGTGCCGTCCGACACGCCGACGAGAAGTCCGCTTGCGGATACCCTCGCAACGTTCTCGTCCGAGGATTTGTAGGTAAAGCTTTCCGCTCCCGTCGGCTCGAATTTATAAGTTTCGCCGACGTAAACGGTTATTTCTTTGTCAACGAGAAAATTTTTCTGTTCCGGCTCGGTCGCGTCGTTACAACCGCCGAACCCCGCCGCCAACATCAGACAGCAAACGAGGGATAATATAATTATACAAACCTTTTTCATACGCCGCCCCCTAACGCGCTATCGAATCGATTACGTTTACCGTAACGCTTGCGGAAACGTTTGCGTACTCCGCTTTAACGACGTACGTTCCTGCGGAAGAAAACGTGACTCTCGCGGTATTTTCTCTTATCTCCGTTTCCGCGTCCGAGGGACTTACCGAAAATTTTACGTTAAGAGAAGACCGTTCGCCGTTTTTATAAACGACCGCCGCAAAATCGAGCGTTACGCTCGAACCCGCAAGCACTGCCGTAACAACCGAATCGCCTGCGATTTTAACCGAATAGACGTTCTTTACGACGGTAACTTTACACATCTTTTCCGCGCCTGAAACGCCTTCCGCCTTTGCCGTTATATACGCCACGCCTGCGGAAACGGCGGTTACCGTGCCGTTATCCGAAACGGTAGCGATTTTCTCGTCCGAAGTGGAAAACACTATTTTCTTGTCGCCGTAACGACATTCCAGTCTTTCGCTTTCCCCCGCTTCGAGATTCAGTTCGGTTGCGCTTATCGCAAAGCTGTAAGTTTCGTTGCGTTCGGCATTCCTGTTTTCGTTCTCTTCCTTTTTCGGCGCGCAGGCGGTCAGAAAACATGCTCCCGCCAAAGCGATTATCGCGACAAACACACTTAATATTCTTTTGAAATCAGCCATTGTTCGTTTTCTCCCTGCTGTTTTATGCGTTGTATTTTTCTCTTCCGTACATAACGAGCTCTTTCAAAGCCGCGTATTCCTCGCTGTTTAAGTAGAAAGAATATTTGGTATATTCGTTATCTTTAAGCAGGAAATACTCTCTGAACACTCTTTCTTTATACACGTCCTTTTCTGCGGAACTGCCTGCGGAAATTTTGTAATCCGCCGCTTCGAGATAGCTTTCGAGTTCCTTAAGCAGCGGACGCGTCCAGTAGTCGCTGCTCGTTATCTTTTTGTAATAAATATTCTGATCTTCCGTCCCCGCGAGCAGGTAAATTCTTTCAAAGTTTTCCATAACCGCTTCAAAATATTTTCTCACTCCTTCCGCGCCTTCGCCGTAATAATGGGTTATGAACTCGTTTATAAGGTCGCGGGTGTTGTAAGATGAGTTCCACGCGAGTTTGGCTCTGACGTAAGCGCGCATAGAAGACATCGGAGACACTCCGTTCTGCGTGCAAGCCTGCTCGAAATAATATTTAAGCCCGCATCTTTCGTAAAACCTTATCGAATCGCCTATGTGCGACCAGTTGTTGAAATGGTATTTGAACGCGCTGAAATTCGTACCGTAAGAATACATCATAAGATTTTTGGTAATCGAAGCCCAGGCTTTCATCTCTTCCGCGATACGCGCGTTGTTGTCGCAGGTTGTGCCGTCGTCCGTTATGGGGTGGGTAAAGCAGGCTTCTATCGGAGTATACAAAACGCCGACCTGAACGAGTCCTTCGCCCTTGGGTATAACGCTTTCGTCCACCGGAACGTATTCGCCGTTTTTCTCGACTACCGGCGGGCGGCGATATGAATAATAGGCAAACGCAACGAGAACTATGTTCTTCTCAATTCCGTTCTGCTTCATATAGCTTTCCACTCTGTTCGCGACGTCGTTCATAAAGCGCATCTGCAAGCCGGAAGGTCCACCGTATAAGGCTTCTCCGTTCCTGCAATCTTCGCAGTCGCACGAACCCGTGCCGTCGGTTACTCCGAGCATAATATACGGACCGTTGGCGGTATTGACGAATTTATCTATAAGCGTTTTCGCCGCAAGCTCCGCCGCTTCTTTTTTGGAATAACAAACCTGACTGTTGTTCCAGAGTCTTATTTTTTTAACGTTTTTCTGCCACTCCGAACCGACGTGATAAGAACCGCCGTCGTAACAGGCGTTCCAGCCGTTTTCGTATGCGGTATATCCCGCCACGTCGGAAACGGGATCGCCGTTTTCGTCGGTTACGAGTACGGGATTACCCTCTTTATCCGTTTTGTAAACGTAATTGCCGTCTTTTATCACGGGAATTTCTTTCCCCTCGTCGTTGACGGTCGTTTCGCGTACGAATTGCGGTACTACGTTGTTATTTAAATCGTATATATAGTTATAGAGATTGACTACTTCGTCGTCCAAGGGATCTGCGTAAGAACTCGTAGAGGAAAACAATCTCTGCGCGGCTTTATCGAACCCTTTAAGGAAGTTCGCGTAATACGCCGATTCTTCTTCTGAAAAAGAAGACTTCGGAACGTAATTTCCTTCTTTATCCCTTTCGTAATTTGCCTTATACGGCTCGAATTTAGCGACTTTTTCCGCGTTTTCCGCGTCTAAAACTCTGCCGCCGTCAAGAGTGTTCGTCACGATATAAGGCATAGTATGGCACCAGAGTCCGTTATAAAGATTGCCGTTAAGATCGTAGCCGCCGTTTTTAGAAGCGTAATCGTACATTCTCATCGCTTCTTTTACCTTGCCTTCGCCGGAAAGCTCCGCGTCTTCTGCAGTGACAAGCCCGAGCGACGGAACGTATTTATAACTGAAATCTTTGAGTTTGAGCGTTCTGTAATAATTTACTTCCACGCAGTCGTAAGCGTACGCTTCGTAACCTATCTGATAGTGCAGGAATCTGTAAACCGCAAAAAGAGTGCCGTTTTCAGTCGCGCCCGAAATATACACGCAGTTATCCTTGGTATTTACGGTAACGCCGTTCTGTCCGAGCTCGTCGTAATCGGTCGTTATGTCCTTTTCCGCGGCTAAAAGCTCGTTTTGTCCGACCGAAATATATTTACCTTTATTATTATGCGCAACGTTCGCGTCGGAATCTATCGGAAGCTTTACGGCAGTGGATTTTTCTATAAAATATCTGAGTTCTTCCGCCGCGTATTTTTCCGTTTTTGAAGCGTTTGCGCTTAACACTATTTTATAATCGCTTGCGCCGTCTTTAACGAGATATTCCTCGGAATCCGCAATCGAAACGGGTTCACCGCCGAGCATAGCCTGTCCTTCTTTTGCGCAGCCCGCAGAAAAGGAGGTGCCGAACGCTGTCAGCGCGCATAAAACGAAAATCAATATTTTCTTCATTTTTTTCTTCCTCCTTATTTGCAGATAATCTTAAATTCCACTACGGCGAAATTCTGATTTGCGTCGTACGCGACATATCTTACGATATATTCGCCTGCTTCGGTAAACTTATAAGTTCCCCCCGCAAACTCCTTGCGATTGTTGCCCTTTATAACATAAACGTAAGATAAAATATCTTCCGAAGGGGTGTCGTTATCGGTTATTTCCGCCACGGGAAGAGTTAATTCTTCACCCACGGAAACCACGCCCTTTATATCCGCGACGCTTATTACGGGCGAAACCATATCGCCGACGGTTATAGAACACATTTGCGTCTTCTTGTTGCCGTTTTCGTCTATGGCGACGTATTCCGCTATATATTCGCCGCTCTTCGTTATTTCGAGATTATATCCGCCTTCTCCTTCGTATACCTTACTCTCTTCGTCGTATATTTTAAGAGTGATTTTAACGTCGGGATCCAGAAGGTCGAACGCGCTGAGCTTCGGCAGATATACGCTGTGCCCGATATAGGAAATATACACCGCTCTGAAATCGTCGTGCGGCATAAACACCGGCGAAGCGTAGTCCTCGGAATCGGTGGTGATTATGCCCGAGGCGACCTTTTTAAGAGAAAATTCAACGGCTTTTTTTACGTCGTTTATCTCGAAAGAAACGTAAGCTTTTCCGCTTTTGAACCCTTCAAACGTTCTGCCGTCCGCATAATTCTTTATTTCCTCTATAACCGCGCCGGTATCCGCGTTCGTAACGGTTCTCGTTTCGTCGTTGTAAGAAAGATAAAGGTTAGAATAAGATGAAAGCCGTTTTATCTTTATTCTGACGCAGTCTTCCGCATTTTCGGAATCGGTCAGCACGAAATAAAGACCGGAATAATCGGCAACGCCCGCTTTGGTGCTTATGTCGAAATTGAGATAAGAAACGGGTATTTTTCGAGAAAACGCAAAAGTCGCCTTTTCGGTTTTATCTATTCTTACAGTATAATCTTTGTCTCCGCCGGTAAACGGTTCGCAATTATAAAAATCGAAGTAATTATCGAATAGTCTCGCGCCGTCTTCAACAGTTCTTTCCTTTCCGGTAAGATTGAACTCGTATTCGGTTTTCGCTCCCGCCTCGTCCGGATTTTCGCAAACGTATTTAACGGTATGTCTGCCCGCGCCGACGTTTTCTATTTTCATATCCGCGCCGACCGTTTTACCGTCGAAATAAACTTTTACGGGCAAATAATATTTGTCGCCGTTTTTATACAAAATGCCGTTCGTTAAAGGAAGTTCGAGCGTTTCTCCGCTTATTACGGAAGCGGGAACGGAAGGTTTTGCCACGACGGGCGCGGCGGAATCTTTTACTTCTATGGTTTTCGTAACCGCTTTTTCGTCGCCTACGAAATCCGTCGCGACATAGCTTATCTCGTAAAGACCTTGTTTTTCGGGAACGAAATAAACGCCCGTTCCGGTAGCTTTGAGCGCGATTGCGGATTTATCGAGCGTTAAAACCGTTTTCAGCTCCAAATCGCCGACGCCGCCCGAGAACGTGCCGAAATCCGCCGTAACGACAAGACCTGTCTGTGCGGCGGAGGGAACGTTTTCTCCGTTATCGTCGTAAACTATCGTATCGGAATATTCTTCGACGAAAATTTTTATCGTTTCCGTTGCGGTCATATATCCGCTTATCGCAACGTATTCTATCGTATATTCGCCGACGGAGTCGGTCTCGAATCTTCTGCCCTTTTGCTGAACGATCCGTCCTTCGGGATTCTTCACGGTAATTCTTACTTCGTTTGCCGCCGCGCCTTCGTCGTCGGTTGCAACGCAGCCGAAAACGGGATAAGACTTGCCCGCTTTACCCTTGGGCAAATTCTTCCCGTCGTAATCGCCGTAATCTATTTCTATGGTTACGGAAGAAACGTTTCTCTCCGCAGCGAAAGCAGATACGGCAAATCCCGCCGCTCCCATGCAGAACGCCGCTATCGCGATTACTGTCAATATCGTTTTTATATAAGATAATTTTTTATTCATCACTTTACTCCTGCCGAAAATCAGCCTTTAATTCCGCCCATCGTAACGTTGCCCATAATTTTATCCTTAAACGCAACGAACACGATGAGAACGGGAATACACGCAAGAATACTCGAAGCGAGCTTCAAAGGATCTCTTACCGAAGTCTCCGACTGAAAGCTGAAAAGTCCGTAAGAAATGGTGGGCGCTTCTCTTAAAAAGATCATCGGTGTGTAATAGTCGTTCCAGTTTTCGATAAACAAAAGAATGAATACCGCAAAAATAGTGCTTCTTACGAGCGGCAGCATAACTTCTATAAAGATTCTGAAATGCCCTGCCCCGTCTATCTGCGCCGCTTCCGCATACGTCCACGAAATCCCCTTGAACGTCGCGTAAAATACGAGAAAATACAGCCCCGGATATTTACAGCGCATAATGCAAACGCCTATCAGATTGTTTGAAATGTGCAATGCGTCCGCTATCTGAACCTCCGCGGCGAGAGAGCCGATTATCGGAAGAAGCATAACGACGACAGCCACGCCGTATAACAACGTTTTGAACCTGAAATCATATTTCGCTATGGCGTAAGCGGTTATAATCTGCGTAGCCATACAGAACAGCGACATAAGCACCGCGTATGCGAAAGAGTTCCAGAGCATTTCGAGCAGATAAACGTCTTTCCCGCCTATCGTGGAAACGCTGAATTCGTCAAATACCGTCTTGTAATTTTCAAAATGCCAGCCGAATTCAGAAGACGGAAGTCCGAAAGGATTCATAACCCTGAAATCGGTGGGGTCTTTCACGGAGTTGATAAGCCCGAAAAAGAGGACGTAAATCATAGACAGACAGTAAAGCGAAACGATAACGTATAAAATTATCTGAAAGGCGTCCATTCTGCGAGCAATTTTATTTTTTCTTTTTTCGATATTCATAACTTAATCCTCGCTCGGTCCGTACTTTTCAAGCAAATGCTTGGTTAAAAGCGTTATCGGCGCGACTATTGCGGTAAACAGTATGCCCGCCGCCGCAACGAACGGGAAGTCGCCCTTGTAAGGAACGGTATTTCTTCCCCCCGCGACTTTTACGAAGAAGTAGAAGCCGAGAGTGGAAAACTCCTGTTTTGCGCCGCCTTCCCCGCCGTAAAACGAATAGAAATGCCCGTAGTTTGTGAAAAAACCCGCTATCGCAACGATGATATACGTTATGATAGTCGGAAAAATCGACGGAAGAACTACATACCAGAATTCTTTGAAAGAAGACATCTGCTCGAGTTCGCCGTACTCTAAAATATCTTTCGATATACTGCACATCGCGGAAAGATATATGATAAGCCCGTTGGCAAAGCTCATCCACATTCCGAAAATCAACACCGAATAAAAACTCGAAGAGCTGTATCTGTCCAAAAGGCGCAGTTCGGGATTTCCCAAAAGCACGGGCAATCCGCGCTGAATCAACGCTCTGCCGCATATAACGAAAACGAGGCTCGAAATAATGTTCGGCAAAAAGAGAATGATTTTATAAGCGCTCGCAAGCGGAACTTTTTTGAACACGCAATACGCCACCATAACCTGAAGCGGCATACCGATAAGAAGCCCCGTAATAAATTGTATTGCGGAATTTTTTACGAGAAGCGACATTTCGCCGTTCACGAAAAAATCCTTGAACACGTTGGAAAACGTTTCAAGCGAAAAAGAATATGACTGCGATTCGGGCTTAAAAATCTGGAACGCGAGTTTAAGTGTGTTCGACGCAACGCCGACGTAAAAAATCAGAAACTGTACGACGGGAAAAAGCAGAAAGAAAAATAAGAATACGCTATTTCCTGCTTTTTTGTTGTAAATTTTATTCTTTTTTGTTTGTCCCGACCGTCCGAACAGTTTTACTTTAATATCGTAAAAAAACCATCTGATTCCGCGGGGAGAAGAAGTTTTTTCTTTCATATACGCCCTTTTCGGTTTATATCTATTGCTGATGTGTGTCGTTTACGGATTTTCCGTATCCGCGGCTTTTTTATTTTATCGCGCCGGCTTCTCTCATAATAGCCGTAAGTCTTTCTTTCATATCGTCGAATGCGTTCCGGACGCTCTTCGAGGGTTGCTTATAGAAATAAGTGAACGGATTATCCGCTCTGGTTTGACCGATCAACGTAACGAACCCGAAACCGTTATTGCTTTCATTAAAGCCTGTTTCGCCGGTATATAAGCGACGTTTCGTTCCTATCGCAAGGTTAGGAGCAAGGCGCGCGCCTTCTTCTATAAGTTTAAGAATGCTTTGCGCATACGGCGTGCAGAGAGCAAGCTCTTCTTCCGTAGCGGTGTAATTATAAGGTCTTATGCACCCCGTGTTCGCCGTAAACTTTGCGAGCTGAGATCTTTGCTGAACGAATTTTATGAACAACTTTGCGACCTTTGCCTGAACTTCCACGTTTTTGTTGGCGTTCTTCGCGCTCATGCAAATGTAACTTTCGGAATAAGACGCGGGAATAACGCGTTCGGTATTGGTCTGATCTTTTATGCCGTCTACCCCGACGAATCTCGGCACGGGCATATACTTAAAGTTCCTCTTGCCATAGCCCCATACGCTCTGCGGTTTTTCCTTATCGAAAGTGTCTCTCGCTTCCTGCTCCCAATAGCTGTTTTCCACGAACATCGCCACTCTTTTACCGAAGCTGTGGCTCTGAATAAATTCGTCTTCGGCAATCTGATTGTCGTTTCCGCCGCCGGGAACGGATCCCGCCGTGTAGTTGTCTTTATTCTTCGTTATATCGTAAAACGCCTTGATGGCAGCCTTTCTGCCTTCCTGATCCAGAAGCTTTATAAAGTTGTTTTCGTTTATTTCTCCGAGAGTGCCGTCTTCGCCTTTTAACGTGTAGTTAAGCATAAAGTCGTCGTAACCCTCGTAGTTAGCCCAGAAAACGTTGAAAAGTCTCGAAAGCTGATAGGTACTGGGAGATTCCGCCCAGGCAAACGGCGTGCATGTTCCTCTTATTCTTTCGAGAAGAGTGAGAAAATCGCCCCAAGTCGCGGGAAGACCGTCGTCCAAAGTGCCTTCTTTACCGTCGGGTCCCGCAGAACAGTTACCCGCCTCAAGGTCTTCCGTATACGCGCCGATTTTACCGTCTTTTTTAAAGTACCAACCGCTCTCTCCGAATAAATCCGCGTCGTATATAATACCGGGAACGGAAAGCATAAACGGAACGGCATAGTAACGTCCGTTCTTTTTAAATACTTCGGAATATCCCTCATACATAATATCTTCGGGAGATTGCGTCGCCGCTTTTCCGGTATCCGCCGCAAGATTGCCGTCCTCGTCGAGATATTTGTCGGTCATAACGTCGGTTACGTCCGCAAGAAGCCCTTCGGAAGTAAAATCCTCGTACGCGCCGTGATCGAGAAAATAAAGAACGGGTTCGAGGTCCTTCATAGACTGTTTGAGATTCGTAGGATTGAAATCGGTACTCTTTTTTCTCTCGCGAATCACAACGCCCGTTTTTCCTTCCTCGAATTGAGCGTCCGCATAATACGCCTCGAAATCCTTTTTCATTGCGTCGAAGTAAGTAGTGCCGAGACCCGCGTCGAAAACGCCTACGTCGAGATAGGTTTTCGTAGAATCCGCGGGAGTGCTGCCGCCTCCGCCGCCGTTATCTTCGTTTCCGCCGCCGCACGCACAAACGCCGAAAGCGGTGACCGCGGCAAGAACCGTCGCTAATATCGTTTTCAATTTTTTTGCCATTTTCATCTGACTCCTTTTTATTGTTATGCGGATAAGCGGGATTTCTCGGGGCGCAAGCCCCGAGAAAGGGGTATACCCCTCCCCGATTTTCCGATTAAATTTTAACACGCACCGAATAGCCTTTCAATCACACATTTATCGCTATTCGCCATTTTTTTATTATTTTTTCTTTTTACCTTTTTTAACGACAAAACGGCGTTTTGGGCGGTTTTGTCGCTTTTTTTATTAGGCATGTAACGGCTTTCTTTTATGAAAAACGTTGACAATACCCCGTTTTATTGCTAAAATACAGGTATGAAAGAACCATTCGTGAAAAAAATAATTCCCAAAATGCAACCGGACGAAATCAACACTTTTTTGTGGGACGACAACTCCGTTCTGCACCGTCACAGCGACTGGGAATTTACCTCTACCATAGACGGAACCGGCATAAATATCGTAAACGGAGAGCCTTATCCGCTTATGCCGGGAAATTTCGTCCTTTTAGGGCCTAACCACGTCCATCAATACGTTTCCGACTCGACCACGCCCATAAGGCGCAGAGATCTTTGCGTTTCCACCGAAAAAATGAAAGAGCTGACGGCTGTTTTACAGCCCGATTTATACGAAAAGCTGTGCGCCACGGATAAAACGATAGTCATCAAGTTAAGCGTGGAAAACTTTAACGAAATTCACGAACGGCTCAATAAAATCAACCTTCTCAATAAAGACGACAAAAACGCTCACGCCGTGTCGATTTCCATCGTCATGTATCTTCTCGGCATTTATCTCGAACACAATTCGGAAAAATACATGTCCAAAAGCATGCTTTCGTTTTTGCAGAAAATTTCCGATCCGGACGTGTTTTCTATGCGGATTAACGACATTATAGGGTTAAGCTCTTATTCGCATTCGCATTTTATAAAGCTTTTTAAGGCATGCGTCGGTAAAACCATTATAGAATACGTCACCGATTTAAGAATAGCGCACGCGGCTAAGCTTCTTTCATCCACGGACCTTAACGTTATAACCATCGCTTCCAAGGTGGGATACGACAATCAATCGTTTTTCGCGCAGAAGTTCAAAAACAAATACAACGTTTCGCCTGTGGAATATCGTCAGGCGTTCCGCGATAAAAACTGATTCCTTTCCGCTTTTATAATTCGACAAAGATAATCTCCGAATTGCCGTTCTTCTCTACGCTTTTAATCCGTTTATCCTTAAAATCGCAGGTATACTTTGCTTTCTCGTCCGCAGTTATTTCGACTCGGGCGATTTTGTTTTCGGTTTTTATGCTTATACGGATTTTTCCGTTTTTATCCACGTAACAACCGTTTACGCAACTTAATTTTTCAAAGAAGGTCGGGCTTATGCAAACCGGCTTATCTTCGCACAGTTTTATCCCCAGAACGTAGGTATAAAGCCATTCCACGCAGGAACCGAGACTGTAATGATTAAACGAGTTCATTTCGGGATCCTCGAACCCGTCCTTTTCGGTATAACCGTTCCACCTTTCCCAAACGGTCGTCGCGCCGAGCTTTAACATATATCCCCAAGAGGGGTATTCCGTTTCGGTTATTATTTTATACGCAAGTTCGCTCTCGCCCATATCGCATAGCGCGGGAAGCACGAATCTGCACCCGATAAAGCCCGTCGTCAGCTTGCCGCCGTTTTCTTTTATCGCGCCGACGAGTCTGTCTTTAACCTCTTCCGCGCCGACGTAGCCTACCGAATACGCAAAAACGTACGCCGTCTGCGTATCGCTTTTTATGGTCGTTCCGTCGAAATATTTTTTTCTGAACGTTTTTTTCGCTTCTTCGTAAACGTTCCGATAACGCGCCTTACCTTCCTCGTCGCCGATTATACCGTGCATTTTACTCGTCAGAAGCGCGGAATATCCGAAAAAGCACTGATTTATCACGTCTACGTCCGTTTTTCCGTCTACCGACAGCCAGTCTCCGAAATTGTTGGTTATCTTTACCGCGTAGTCTGTGCTTTTTTCCACGCAATAATCCACCCACTTGTCGGCAAAAGGCAGATTGTCTTTTATCACCTGTTTATCGCCGTAATGGAGGTAGTGAAAATACGGTATTACGGCTATCGAATCCGCCCAACCGGGTACGCCCGCGGTGTTATCGGCTATCGGCACGAAAAGCGGCGCGAACGAAGGAATCCGTCCGTTCGGCAGCGCGTCCGTTCTTATCAGTTTTAAGAAGTTTGCGAAAAACTTTTCGCAGTCCGCGTTGAACATAGCGGTATTGCAGAATACTTCCGCGTCGCCCGTCCAGCCAAGCCTCTCGTCTCTCTGGGGACAATCGGTCGGAATACTCACAAAATTGCTTTTCTGCCCGTTAAGAGCCATTCTGTAAATACCGTTTATAAGCGGCTCGGAGCATTCAAAACTTCCGCCGTAAACGATATGCTGCGTTAAAACCTTTCCGCATATTTCGCGGACGGAAAATTCGCTCTCCGAGCTTATTTCCGCATATCTGAATCCGTGATAGGTAAATTCGGGATCGAAAACGTCGTCGTTTCCCGATAAAATCAGCTCGTCGGTACATTTTGCGCGGCGCAGGTTCGTAACGTATAACGTTCCGTCGGGGTTAAGCATTTCCGCAAACCTTACCGTCAGTCTTTCGCCGCGATTGCCGTGCGCGATAAAGGAAACTATTCCCGCAAAATTTTTTCCGAAATCAAGCCGCACGGTTTTATCGTCTTTGAATATGATTTTCGGAAGGATTTCTTCTTCCGCGCGAACGGGTTCGTAAGAATACTTTTCGCGCTTCAAATCGAAATCGCAGAGCTCCGCCTTCGATTTATCCGAAAGCCTTTCACGCGTGAAATCGACCGTTTCCCCGTCGAAAAAGTCCGCGCTTTTTATCTGCGACGAATAAGTATCCCAGCTTTCGTCCGTTTCGATCGTTTGCGTTTCGCCGTCGACGTAACCGATTATTATTTCCGCCCTTAAACGTCTTTCCGTGCCGTAGATGCGGTTTCCGCGATTATACCCGAGATTACCCGAATACCAGCCGTCCGCAACGGTTACGCTTATCTCGTTTTCCTTATTTATAATAGGCAAAACGTCGTATTCGCATTCGTTTATATATTTGTTATAATTGCTCCAACCGGGCATAAAATAATCGCGAAACTTTTCTCCGTTGAAAGTTATGCTTATAATACCGGTAGCCGTAATTTTTAATTTACAACTGTTTATTTCTTTTTTAACGTCAAAGCGTTTTACGAACACCGGCAAAAAACTCGTTCCGTTAAAATCGCTTTGTCTTTTTATCCACATAACCGCTCCCGTCGATATTGCGTTTTAAACCGCATTTTACTTTTTCATTTTACAACGTACGAACAATGAAATAAATCATTTTTTTATCTTTTATCGCTATTCTTTAATCAACCGAATCGAAAAGTCTTTCAACAATCTTTATAAAGCGGCAAAGTCGAATAATAAAGCTATACTTTTCACATAACCAATACCCACGGCTTTCCGCATACTTTACTGAACAATATTTCGGAAAATATTTTTATTTTCGCTTATTCTATACGCTTGTTCAATTTGATAAAAATGTTAAACAGAAAAATTATAATTTGGTTAAATCTCCTTTTACTTATTGTAACCTTTCCGTCAGAGAGTATAACGCGCCACCTTGATAATATACAAGCGTCGCGGCTATAGCCACGCCGTATCAAGGTGGCGCGTTTTGCACGGAGTTATGTCGGTGAACCGGGCTAATTATAGTTAAAATTTCGTTAAATTCTGCCTCGGTTATCTCAAAAATCTGCGGCGTTAGTTATATTAAACTATAAATTTTTGTTGTCCACCGACCTGCCGACATACCAAACCCCGCTATAAAACCCTAAACTTATACCTACTTTTAATCGGCGATAGCCGCTTAAAAGTAATTTTACCCGTAAACGCGCGGCGGGGACGACCGCTAATCCGCTTTTTCGTCCCCGCCGCTTTTCGCGTTTTACGCTCTCCCTCATCTTTTCCTCTTTTTCGTTATACGCCGAAAAACGCCGCGTTTTCCGCACGACTTTGCGCACGTTATCTGCGCCGACTTTCCGCCGCCGCAGATAACTTTGTATCATTATGCCAAAGCCATTATTAAAAAGCAAGTAAAATCA
This sequence comes from uncultured Clostridia bacterium, assembly GCA_934230055.1. Taxonomy (GTDB): domain Bacteria; phylum Bacillota; class Clostridia; order Christensenellales; family Borkfalkiaceae; genus UBA1259. Next base: position 13,297 of record CAKQEE010000001.1, on the reverse strand, counting down.
TCGCCCGATTGCCTTTATTTTTTTCGGCAAGGGTATCTCGATTATTATTCTGCGAGCGATTCGTCTACGACAACGTTCGCTTCTTTATACGCCGAAAGCAAAGCTTCTTTCACCTTCTCGTGCGACACCCTGATTGTAATTTTGGATAAATCGAGGTCGTCGAACGCGCCGCCGAATCCTGCCATAATCAAGCTTGACTGCTGCATTTTTAATACTATCGTTTCAAGATTGTCGCAACCTTTGAAAATTCTGACGCCGAAGTATACGACCGAACTCGGTATTACGACGGTTTTCATGTTTTTTGCGTTTTCAAAAGCCCTCGACTTAATCCCCGTCACGGTGCGAAAGTTTCCGTTGTCGTCGAACGAAGAAGCAATCTCCACGGTTTGGGGAGCTTCTCCTTTATACCCCTTTACAAAACCGTATCTTACGGTATCGAACTGCGCGCCCGTAGTCGTTTCGTAGGCGTACTTAATCTGAAATTCGACCTTATCGGGAGGATTGATTTTATCTTTTATAACCTTGGTATAGAGAAAATACCCTCCCGCGGCTATCGCCGCAATAAGAACGAGTCCCCCTATCAACGTACATAATTTTTTTATCATAAACGTATCCCCGCATAATTTTTTTTAAGCAGAGCCGCCCGTGATAAACGCGAACGGCTCACGCTTTTTGCTAATGAACTACATAGCACAAGTTCATCTTACATTCCGGTTCGATCCAGTCGAAAACGTACGAATTATCTATCAGTATATAGTACGTATTGATCGTAGTCGACGAGGTCGTAAGATTTTTGTCGAAAGTCAGTTCTAACCTTCCTTCATACCCCGAAGCAATCACGTTTCCGAAGCTGTCGAACACGGTTATCATCAGGTTGCTGTTAAAAAGCAAAGTGCGCGGCGACTGTCCTTCTTCGATCGTGAAATACCACCAGTAATGCGGAAGCCCCCAGAAAGACGACTGTACTTCCTGCCACGCCCTGTCGGGTACTTTGTTGAACACTTGGCTCCCCGGAAGGTTCTTGTTGTACTGATGAGAAACGCCCGCCATTGTGCGCACGACGTATACGTCGAGTTCTTTTTCTTTACAAATCCAGCCTCCGTTCTCGTCGGTATAACCTGACGCGTCTTTCAGAGATTCAAATTCTATGTACTCCGATCCTTCGTCCACTCTTCCGATAAGATTTATGAAATGTCTTTCCACCCACATTAGTTCTTTGCCGTCTTCGTAAGTATCATATTTATAAAACCCGTAACTTTCGTAGCCTTGCCACCTTGCAAGCGCAGTACCTTCGTAAGAACCGGCGCGAAGCTCCAACGCCCATTCGAGGTGAAGTCCGTTCTGTCCTATCAGGTTTCCTATATAATCTTTTGCGCGGGCGTCGTATTTGAAATTATCGGGATTATAACAAAGCCTTACGGTATTATCGTTTTCGGTTACGTCTCCCATAATAAATATACACGCCGAAGGATCTATGATATACGGATCGTTGTACAGAGTTTCTTCGTAAACGCCTTCCGGGCTGCAATACCACAACCCCTTTAAGTTCATTTTAGTGCGTTGAACGGGTTGCACGAGATTAAACGGTTTGCCTTCCGAAACGGCTTCCGCCCAAACGCCGTCTTCGCTTGCGGCGATTCTGACGCGAACGAGATACGCCCCGTTTTCCGTGGGGAAAACGGAAGAATATTTTGCGTCGTCTTCGCCCGCGGCTTTGTATTCAAAACCGATCGCGCCGTTTTCCGCCGTGAGTTCGCTTCCTTTTAAAACTACCTCGTCCTGCAAAACTTCGTAGCGTTCGCCGCCGAGCACGAGAGGCGTGCCGTCGTTTTCTTTATCGGGAATAGCTTCTGCCGTTATAGATATTCCGCGCGACTTTGCAACCGTTTTCTTTAAGTCGTCTTTGCACGCAGCGAGCAGAAAGCAAATTGCCGACAAAATTATCGCCGCCGATATAATCGATTTTCTGTTTTTCATTTACATCTCCGTTTCGGGCATACGAGGGAACGCTTTAAAAGCGTTCCCTCTGTCTTTTGTTAAAGTTCTTTATTACGCCTCTACGATAATTACCATTATCAGCGAAATACCCGGATTAGTAACCGCGCGGAACGTTATTTCGTATCTGCCGGGAACCTCGTAATCGAGGTTGCCCCTGTCTATAACGTAGTCCGTGCCGAGTTCTAAAATATGCGAATCCGCTTCGCCGTAGTAATTGCCGTAAATCTGAACCTGTTCGGGATCCGGTCTGAACGAATCGCCGATTTTATACCTTGCGGAATAGTTGTAATTATTATCCATCGAAAATCCCGAATCCGCCGTCGTAATTTCCGTAAAGTATTTTACGGTTTTGGGATTATAGACGGCGATTATTATGCTTTCCGTGAGTTCCGGGCACCCGTTCGGAATAAACTTAACGAGGTACCTGCCCGCTTTGGTATAATCGAGCCCGCCGTAATCTATCGTAAAGTCCGTGGAATAAACGAGCGTCGTTTCTTCCTGCTGCCCTATCGCGTACGCCACAAAAGTGGCTTTGGTAAGATCGAACGGATTGCCGCCGATAACGAATTCCGCAATCAGAACGCCGTTATTATCCTCACCCGCTATATTGATATTCTGCGGCAACCTCAGCCACGCGTCGTAATAATCGCCCTCCGCAAGCACGCGAATGATAAGTTTTGCAAACACTTCGGGCTGACCTACGACGGTATAAGTCACCGTATACGTGCCGCGTACGTCGTAGTTAAGACCGCCCTTGTCTACCGTATAATCCCTGCCGAGCGTAAGGCTTGCCTGCTGATCCGCTCCCTTATAAACGCCCGCTACGGGTATCTCTTCGGGATCGGGGCGATACTGACCGCCGAGTTCTACGTTTTTGTAAATCGCGTCTTCGTAAGAGCCGTTGCTCTCGGTCATGATTTCGATGCTTTCCAGTTTGTTACGGAACTTCGCGCACAACCTCGTATCCGTGTTTACGGTAAAGGTTTCGGTAGCGTTTTCGGAAATAAGCACGGACTGCCGCGCGGATTCATCGAACCAGCCTACGAACACCGAGTTTTCGCCCGGTTCCGCCGTAAGGGTAATCTGCGTTCCCTTATCGACGTGTATGCCGTTGCCGAACGAGGCAATTTCGCCGTTTTGTTTAATCGTGCCGTTTCCTTCGGTAAACGCTATAAAATACGGTTTTTCCTCGAACTTCGCGCACAACCTCGTATCCGTGTTTACGGTAAAGGTTTCGGTAGCGTTTTCGGAAATAAGCACGGACTGCTGCGTGGATTCATCGAACCAGCCTACGAACCTGACGTATTCGTAAGAAGGTCTTGCAGTAAGTTGAACCGCGTCGCCCTCTTTTACGGTAATTTCCACGGAATCTTCCCAGGCGGTCACGCCGTCCGGCAAATCCTTGCTTATCTTGCCGTATCCGTTGGAAACGTAAGCCTTTATCGTAACGCTATTTTTATCCGCGAATGCCGCGTAAATCTGAACGTCTTTTAACACGGTGAAGGTTTCGGTGGCGTTTGCGGAATAGAATTTCCTTTCTTCGTCGTCGTGCGCGGTATACCAACCGCTGAACTTATACCCGTCGTTCGGCACCGCCGTAAGGGTAAGGGTTTCGCCTGCACCCATAACTTCCGGATGCCCGTCGGGATCTTTCACGATGATTTCGTCGCCTTTTTTGATAACGCCGTTAACGTCGCCGATCGAACGATCGATATAAACGTACGCCAGCACCTCTTTTACAAACACCGCTTTAATATGCTCGTCTTTGCCGTTCTGCGTAAAGCGATATTCCGCGTCCTTTGAAATCGGCTCTTCGGAAAGGTTGCCGTTTTCGTCCACGGCGTACCAGCCCGCGAATCTGTGTCCCTCGTCGGGAGTTGCGACTATGCTTCTGTAATCTCTTCTCATAAACGCGCCGAGCACGTATTTTGTGCCGCTTTCGGTCATATCTTTTTTGTCGTAACTCGTACCGGCCGCGGGATCTACTATGGAACCTTTAAGCGAGCCGTTTCCGTCGAATTCCACCGTAAGCGCGGCGTATTCTTTGAAAATCGAAATGCTTATCGTTACGTAATAAGATTCGTCGCCCTGAAGTTTTGCTTTGAACTTGACTCCGTACGTGCCTTCTTTGCCGAAATCCAGCCCGTCGTAATCTATTTCGTAATCGCCGGGACGGAGATCCACTAATTCGTAACCGTTGCCCTCCGCTGCTCTGCGAAGCCCCTTAACGACCACTTTGCTTACGTCGATTTGCGCCTCGTTCGGTCTGTAATACAACAACGACTCTATTTCTCCTCTTTCGTTGCTTTCGTCAACGGGTATGCCCGATTCGCCCGGGAACAACCGCAACTGATACACGCCCTCGAGATTGTCGATCGGTTTGGTAACGGTGACCGTAAGCGTGGTTTTTACGCTTTCGTCATTTTTGTAAGTAATAACGATTTCGTATACGCCCGCGACCTCGTAATCCACCGCGCCGTCGTCCACTTCGTACTCGCTTTCGCTAAGCGTACGGCCTGCGTTGTCTTTAACCACGATCTTGCTTAAATCGGGTTTTACTCCGTCAACGTAAACGAAATTACCGTCTGCGAACCCTTCGCAGGTAGCAGTAATCGCGGTAACCTTTTCTCCGAACACCGCTTTAATATGCTCGTCTTTGCCGTTCTGCGTAAAGCGATATTCCGCGTCCGTGGAAATCGGTTTTTCGGAAAGGTTGCCGTTTTCATCCACGGCGTACCAGCCCGCGAATCTGTGTCCCTCGTCGGGAGTTGCGACTATGCTTCTGTAATCGCTTCTCATAAACGCGCCGAGCACGTATTTTTTGCCGCTTTCGGTCATCTCCGTTTTGTCGTAACTCATACCGGCCGCGGGATCTACTATGGAACCTTTAAGCGAGCCGTTTCCGTCGAATTCCACCGTAAGCGCGGCGTATTCTTTGAAAATCGAAATGCTTATCGTTACGTAATAAGATTCGTCGCCCTGAAGTTTTGCTTTGAACTTGACTCCGTACGTGCCTTCTTTGCCGAAATCCAGCCCGTCGTAATCTATTTCGTAATCGCCGGGACGGAGATCCACTAATTCGTAACCGTTGCCCTCCGCTGCTCTGCGAAGCCCCTTAACGACCACTTTGCTTACGTCGATTTGCGCCTCGTTCGGTCTGTAATACAACAACGACTCTATTTCTCCTCTTTCGTTGCTTTCGTCAACGGGTATGCCCGATTCGCCCGGGAACAACCGCAACTGATACACGCCGAAGAGATTTTCATACGCAGACAGAGTCTTATATAACGCTATAACCGTCAGATCTCCCATATCCCCGCGGAGGGTTAACTTTTCGGAGTCCGACATTTTTTCGCCGAGTATTCCGCCTTCCAAGTACCTGTACCAGCCTTTGAATTTGAAAGAGGCGTCCTCGACGTACCTTTCCGCTTCCAGCTCGAATCCGTCGGTCGAGTCCGTGAGCGCAAAAGTTTTGTCGTTATACTTTTCCTTTCCGCCGTCTACACGGAACGCCCCGTTGCCGTTCGTTATCGCGCGGAGGTTAGCCACGCTTTCGGAAACGTGCACCACGACCTCGGCAACAAGATCTTCGTTCTCTTTGGCAACGAACCGTACGCGATAATCGCCCTCTTTGGAGTAATCGATCTCGTTAAGCCCCTCTACGTCGTATTGATAAGGGGAAACGTTGATATAAACGCCGTTGCCCTCGCTCTCTTTATACGCTTTGATCAAAAGTTTGCCCGCGTCCAGATTCTGCGCGTTGCCGGGCCTTACGTACACTTGGGTAGCCGCCCTGCCGTCGCCGAACCCCACGGGGAAGTTAGACTCGCCGGGGAACGCCCAGATTCCGCTCACGCCGCTCAACTCCGCCTCCGTCCTTGCCACGAGCGTGCGTCTGCCCTTAACCTTATACTCCAACCACTCGTCCGTGCTGATCGGCTCCTTTTCCGTAACGCCGTCTATACTCTCGTACCAGCCGATAAACTTATAGTTCTCGGGCGAGGACGCAGAAAGTTTTACCGCCCTTTCTACGCCGCTGAGATCGAACGTTTGCTGCTCGCCGTTATTGAGATAATACTTTGTGTAGGAATTGAAAAATTCCGGGATTTCCACCTTTACGTTCCCCGCGCAAGGTCCCTCCACAACGACGGTAAGGCTCCGTTTCACCGTGCTGTCCCTGAACAGGAAAACGGAAAACGTGCTCGTATCGAAACGTATAACCCCGTCGTCGAACCGAGCGAAAGCCACTCTTTTCACCTCGTCGCCTATTACCTGATAAACGACGTAATCTTCCGCCCCTTCGAGCGGCGCGGGAACTTCCACTCTCAGCCTTCCCCGCGGCTGAATCCTTTTCCCGCCGGAAACGAGCGCGATGTCTATCGCCGCGATTTCCGAATCGTCGGAAGAAAAATATTCCTCCGGCAACTTCTTCAACGCCTCTCTTACCCTCTCGTCCGAGAGTTTAAGCCTCGTCGTCACGAGTTCGACTCCGGGTTCGAACCTATCGCCCGAAACCGTTATGCCGAGATCGCTTTTAAGTTCCGTCGGTCTTGTGTCCACGTTACAGCCCACAAAACACAGCAGACACAACGCAAACAAAACCGTAAGAACGTAAAGTACATTTCTTCTTTTCATTTTTCTCCTCTCCTTTCTGAAAATCTATTTCCCGCCGCGGAATATCCCGCGACCAAAAACCCCGATAATTTCCGCCGCGCAAACCTTTCCGCGCAGCCTTTACTGCCTTATTCTTTTTTAAACCCGCTCTTTATCGCCGCAATCAGTTCCGCAAAATTCCTTTTTCTTATCACGAACCAGAATATCGCAAACCCGCCTGCGCCCGCAACGAGCACCGAACATATCACGATCGCCGCGATCGCCCCGCCCGAAAGTCCCTTCTTTTCTTCGGGAACGACGGGCGACGGCGGATCTTCTGCGGGCTTATCTTTAAACACCGCTTCGATCTCCACGTCGCCACTCGGCATTACGAACGATACCGAACCGTTTGCGGCTTCGGTAAGCGTAACGTTGCCGCTTTTAACTATCCACTTAACGAACTCTTTGCCCTGCGGTACGACAGCAAAAGCGAGAACGGTTTCGCCCTCTTTATAGCCGCCGCTACCCGTACCGCCCGTAACGTTAAAGCTGTAAGACGGGGCTTCTTCGGCATTGCGGTAGTTCGCGGTAAGGGTAACGTTGCCGCTCGGCATTATAAACTCGACGGTTTCGCTCGTCGCGCCGGAAAGTTCAACGCCTTCCGCCGTCCATTTATCGAACGCTTTACCCTCTTTCGGCGTATCTGCGGTAACGGTAACGGAACTGCCTACTATATATACGCCGCCGCCCGTGCCGCCGTTTACAACCACTTCGTATTTTTCTACGGGTTTGTACTTCGCGGTAAAACTCACGTCGCCGGCAGGCATATTGAAAGTGATTTCCTTTTTAAGTAGCTCTGCCGAATCGATAACTAACCCCGTAACTTCCCACTTGTCGAACATTTTATCCTCTTCGGGGGAATCCGCCGTAACGGTTATTTCCGTCATATACTTTGCCGTCGTCGCGCTCGCCGTTCCGTTCGTTACCGTTACGTTGTAAATAATTTCTTCAAACGTTGCCGTAAGCGTAACGTCGTTATCGGGCATAGCGAAAGTAATTTCTTCTTTAAGCGTTTCCGCCGTGGCGAGCGGAATACCCGTAAACGACCACTTAACGAACGCGCTTCCCGCGGGAACGCTTGCCTTTACGGTCACGCTCGCACCCGCGCGATATTTGCCGCTTCCCGTGCCGCCCGTAACCGTCACGGAGTTAAGCCCGATTTTGACTTCCGTATAATCGCTTGCTTCGGTAGCGGCGGTTGCTTTATAGCGAACGTAATACGTTCCCTCTGCAAGTCCCGTCGTTTCACCGTCCGTACAACGTTCGGGCGAAGCGAACGCCGTATCGGTGGAATATTCCATCTCGGCGGTTGTTCCCGTAATTTTGCCGTCGATTCCGCCATCGGTAGTCGGGGCAACGCCTTTCAGTCCCGAAGGCGGAGTTTTTGTGCCTTTGACAATTTTAAACGTCTTTGAAACAGGAGCAGTGATTTGATAATTTCCGCCGTCCTTATCACTTACAGTCATCGTTGCCGTACCGATTTCTTTGTTGTGTTCATAGGACACAGAATATTCGCTTGTTTCTAATACGCTTAACGAACCTTTATCCTTGACGGTATGCGAAGGTGTAATGGCGTAACCCGTATATTCATACGTATCTTTTTCAATTGTTAACTCCACTTCAATAGGACGCCGCGCGATTTCCCATTCAACCGTTTTCGGCGCAGTCGTTCCGTCAGACCATTTATAACCTATCTTAAGAGTCAGTGTTGCCGTATATTTTCCTGCATTTATTTCTCTGCCGTTCTGTACAGTATAGGCTTCGTTTGCAGGAATTCCGTTTTGCTCAGCTTTGTTGAAAACAAGCCCTTTAATTCCTTCAGGACAATCTACGGGCGTACCCGAAACGATGTCATATTTGGCATTTTCTAAGCCTACAGTCATTCCGTAATTTGTCGTTTTTAATGTACCAACAGGGATTTCTATCCACAAGGATTCAGACTTTGCTTCCGTAGGTGTTCCGCTTATGGTAATCGTCATTTCGGTAGCATTGTCCGCAACGTCTGCCTTCGCCTTTGCGACAAGTCCTTTCGGCATATTCCTGAACCACGTTGTGACATCGGCGTCCTTTGCAATCGCCTTGAACGTATCGCCCGTAAGCGTAAGTTTTACATCTTGTTCCGTCAAAACCGCGTCTGTAATTCCGCTTATCGTAACGTCGTCCGCAACGGCAGAAGCAACCGTGGTATCGCCGTAAACGAAACGCCACAAACGAAGGCCGTATTTTGCGAATGGATCATATTTGAATATCCCTGCCCCTGCAGTTACTTCATCGCCTTTTGTTCCGGCTTCCACACTTGTATTCGTTCCGAGTTTTGCACGAATAGGCACAGTATAAAAGGTGCTTGCGAATGTTATGCTGCCTCCTGTTGCTAAATCAAATATATGGTTCTCACTGTCCCGTATTGCAGGATAACTTCCCTTAAAATAAACCGTAGAACTACCCAACAGCTCCAAAGTAGCTTCTCTTCCGCACGAAAAGACCTTTTCTCGTGATTCTGCCGTTACTACGCTATTTTTTATAGTTATTTTTTGATTGCCTGAGGCTGAAAAAGCAGACGTACCGCTATTGTCAACAGAAGACATAATTTTTACGGTACTATCTGTAATCTCAATTCCGGTATGATTTGTAGGCAGATTATAAAAGTACTGACTGATAAGTCCTGAAAACGCCCCGTTTACTTCGACGTATGCATTGTCGTGTATCTTGATAGCGCTTTCTTCTGATCTAATTCCCCAAGACGCGCCTCCGTTAATGAAATCAACGGTTACCTTTCCCGAACCGGAAATATCTATAACACCTTTTTGGGCATAGATACCATAGCAGTTCCACGTGTCCTCATCTACATTTGTCAGTATTTTTTTCTCTTTCGTTCCGGACAGTATGATATCTCCATTAGATGTTTTCATCGCTCCGGTTTTAGCTTTAATATCAAGTGTCGCACTCCCTTCTACTTTGATAGAACCATTACTTGAAAAAAGCCCGATACTTGTTTTACCGTAAAATGAGTTGATGTTAATGGAAATGTTACCGCCGTTTATGGTCATGCCGTTCGTGGCAATAATACCATAACAACTTTCTTCCACGTCGCTCGTTTCCACGTTAATCGCCAAAGAACCGCCACCCGTAATAGTGATTGCGCCACGAGAATTAATACCGGCATACGAACTGCCAAACTTCTTGGAAGTTTTGTCAACCGTTATGGTGTTGTTCCCTTCAACTTTAATCGTTTTTCCGCTAAAATCAATTTCCTTGCCGTTGTAGTTTTGGAGCGTCAGCGTTTCGTCCGCGGCTGTATACGTATACGTTCCGTCGGGCGAGGTTACTTCTTCCGTTCCGCCGATTGTAAGTCCGCCCGTCGTTCCCGTTCCGCCTTCCGCATAGACGGCGGGCGCAAAGCTTGCAAAGGCAATTCCTATCGAAAAGGCAACGCACGCCGCCAACCCGATTATCGTCGCGATAAGCTTTATCGTGAGCGTCTGCTTCTTTCTCATAAATATATCTCCCTTTATATTTTTTGCAAAGCGCAAAACCTTTGCGCAAGATGCCTTATAAAATTTTTTCTGCGCTGTCTGTCGGCGCGGTTACGCCGATGGTCGTTGCGCGGCGGGGTAATTTATTTTCGGGTTACGAATTAAAAATTTTGCCGCGCGCGTGCATTTTGATTTTTTTCTTGATTTTAGCAATCGGGTATGATACAATATGTACGGTCAAAGAGAAAAAAATTTTTCGGGCGGTTTTCCCCGCAATTTTTTTCGGGCGTTGGCGAACTCTGTGTTAGCCCGATTTTAATACCCCGTTTTGCGGCGTTTTTTTCTGCTGAAAAGTTTTGCAGAACGCTTTCTACGGTGTTGATTATAGCGTAAAACAAAAAGTTTTGTCCCCCACCCAAACCCCGAAAAGGTTGGGAAAAAGGAAAAAAAGTTAAAAAAATTTTTCGGGGAATTTAAAAAAAGGACGGGAAAAAGGTGGGGAAAAACCGTCGCCTGCCGCAAAAGGAGTGTTATGATAAAAAAGATTGTTTCCGTTTTATTTATCGCAGGGCTTGCGCTCGCGACCTTTTCCGGTTGCGCCGGCAAGGGGCTGCTTAATCCCAAAAAACCCGTAACGCTTACGATGTGGCACGTTTACGGGGAGCAGGCGGATTCGCCCATGAACAGGTACGTGGAGGAGTTTAACTCTACCGTAGGGAGAGAAAAAGGGATTGTTATCGACGTAACGCTTATGTCAAACGCCTCTCAAATCGGGGAAAAGTTGATAAAGGCGCAGCAAGGCAAGGCGGGCGTGCCGTCTATGCCGGATCTGTTTTTCTGCCACACGAGCAACGCCGCGGAACTCGGGACGGAAAATCTCGTGGACTGGAAAAAGGAGTTTTCCGAAAAGGAACTTTCCGAGTTCGTAGAAGGGTTTATTGCGGACGGAACGGAAAACGGAGTGCTGGCGGTGTTGCCGGTGTCCAAGTCCACTCACCTGTTGTTTCTGGCGGGCAGCGCGTTCGGGCGGTTCGCCGCGGAAAAAAAGGTGACTTACCAAGACCTTGCCACCTGGGACGGGTTTTTCGGGGTGGCGGAAAAGTATTACGAGTATTCGGGCGGGAAACCGTTCTGCGCGCTGGATTATCTTCTTCGCTCGGTGGAGTTGGACGCGATAAGCCGCGGCGCAAAGGGGTTTTATTCGGAGAACGGCTGGTATAACGAGAACGAAGTTTTGCTCGGTTCTTATACTAAGTTTGCAAACGCTATCGCCAAGGGGCATATCGTGGTGTCCGATCTTTATTCCAACACGCAGGTTATGACCGGGCAGACGGTGTCCGGGATCTCCTCCTCCGCGGCGGTGCTGTATTATAACGAAAAAATCACCTACCCCGACAATCACTGGGAGCATACTAACCTTAAAATTCTGCCCGTGCCGCAGGCGGGCGTGGGCGAAAAGTACGCCACGCAAGCGGGCGTGGGGCTGTGCGCGTACAAAACCACCGATCAGAAAACGGAGGCGGAAAAAGTGTTTGCGCAATGGTTTACGGAAGAGAAACGGAATCTGGATTTCGTGGCGGAAACGGGGTACATGCCCGTAAAGAACGGGGCGTTTGACAAGTTGTCCGATTACGCGTTTAAAAACGACGGGTTCCGCGATACTTACGCCGCGCTTAAACTTACGCGGGACAGCTGCGTTTTCCTTTCCGAGTCGAACGCCAAAGGGTACTTCCCCAAAACTTACGAGTTGTACGGGAAGATAAGGAATTTGCAAAAAGATTTGAAAGCGAAAATCGCAGGCGGAGCGACCACGGAACAACTGACGAGCGAACTCGTGGGGTTGTTCCGAGGTATAGGAAACTGAGTTTATGAACGTTTTTTTAAGTCTGAAAAACAAAAAAACGCCTATGCGGCGCAAGTTGTTACGGTATATGCTTGCGCTCGCCGCGATCGTGCTGGCGTTTTTGTCGTGCGGGTTGTTCTTTTTGGGGCATTTCTCCTCCGCGAAACAGTCCGCGGCGAATAACCTTAATTTTCAGATGAAAACGTTCGAGCGACAGATTCTGAAATACTTCGAGGATCTTACGAGAATGGGCGAGTCCCTTTCCGATAACGTCGCCAAAAAAACCGAAGAGTTCCTTTCTTCGCATGGAATTACGATAAAAGATCTCGATAACGACGCGCAAAAAATAGCGGCGCTGCAAAATCTGTTGTTCGAAAAACTCGGTTCGGAACTGCTGAAAACCGATTGCTCGGGGGCGTTCGTTATGCTTGGCGCGACCACGGACACGAGCGTTATCGGCGCGGAAAAGTCAAGGACGGGGTTGTATTTTAAAAGGTCGTCGCAGGACGAGGCGGACGAAACTCTGCTTTTATACCGCGGACTTGTGGATATCGGGCGCGAGAAAGGGGTGTTTCCGCACAGGAAATGGCAGTTGGAATTCGACCTCAACGAGGTACACGATTACGACGAGTATTTAAAGCACAGTTCCCCCACGGAAGGGATAACGCCTTTTCTTACGGGAATCGCGCTTTTGCCGGGAACGTCCGAAAGGGCTATGCATTTCGTAGTGCCCGTGTTCGGAAGGGACGGCAGTCAATACGGGTTTTGCGGGTTTGAAATCGCGTCCTGGTATTTTAAAAGGCATTTCGAACAGCCCACGCAACTCGAACATCTGACTTGTATGATATTCCCCAAAAACGGGGATTCTTACGATACGGAAAACGGGTTTTCCACGGGCGTTTACGGCGGGTATTACTTGCCCCCGCAAGGCGTTTTTACGGTAACGGATATAGGCGACGGGTTGTCCGCGCTCAGAGGGGAATCCGCGCTCGTGGCAAACGTTCGGCAAACGGTTATTTGCGGCGACGAGTACGTGCTGTTTGCGGCGTATCCCAAGTCCGAATACGACAAAGAGGTTGCGGACAACGTCGTTTCCGTGGTGCTGCTGGTGCTGCTTTTGCTCTGCACTACCTTTACCGTGTGCGTGGTTTTCAGCAGAAAGTTTTTGCAGCCGTTGCTTAAGGGCTTAGATCAGATCAGAAAGCAGGAGCATAAAGACGCGGAGTCGGGGCTTACCGAAATAGACGATCTTTTTGCGTTTCTTGCCGAGCAGGACAGACTGCGCGACGTCGAAACGGAAAACCTGAAACGTCAGAACGAAGAACTTGCA